>JASHYA010000270.1 GCA_030043315.1 Acidimicrobiales bacterium | reverse complement strand
GCTGTCCCAACTGCGGGCTGGTGGCCCCGAGAGACCGCCTGAGCGCCTTCCTGGCCCTCTACGTCCACCAACTTGAGGTGGACGGGAAGGTCGTCGACCTGTTGGACGTGGAGGAAGCAGCAGTTGCTCTCCTTGCCCGCGACGACGTCCGCGGGGACCCGGCGTCCAGCAGTAGCAAGCAGCGAGGCTCACGGTGCGGGCAGCAGCATCACCCGCATGCGGTGGCGCGCCGCAACAACAGGCTCACCAAGCCTCGCGGCGACAGAGTTGCTCGGGCGAACCCTGCACAACCCGTGCCTACGGCTCACACCACCTTCATCGCGGCGTGAGAGACAGCACGGAGGAGGCAGGCCTCCCCGCCCTTCAGGGCGGGGAGGACGTCAAGAAGTAGGTACCCGGCCGGGAGCCGTCGACCGCAGGAGGGAAGTAGTAGGCGGGGGCGCTCCCGGCCTCTTCCACCGTCGGCACGGGCTCCACCAGGCACGAGGTCGACGGCACCTCGCGGAACCAGCGCGGCGCCGAGTCCTCCGGCCGGGCGACCACCGCCCGCGCGTCGGCGAGGATCTCGCCCGCGTGGTCGTAGCGGAGGCCCGGGTCGTGGCGGAGCCGTTCCAGGATCGCGTCCAGCTCGGTGGTACCCCACAAGCGGTTGCCGAGATCCCGGTACTCCTCGTCCACGGTTTCCACGATCTCCCGGCCGAGATGATGGAGCTCCTCGGGGGATCGGCCGGTCGACGTGTGCGCCCGGACAAGGGCCGCGTACATGACGTCGCCGTCGACGAGATGGCACAGCCCGGAGTGCGCCTCGTCACGGGACACCCCGACGAGGCGCGACGCGAGCGTGTCGCGGTAGTGGGCGAGGGCAGGACGCACCGACCCTTCCAGGGCATGCACCACTCGCGCGTCGAACGACGCGTCGTCCGCCCGGGACCGCCGGATGCCCCCCAGATCGGCGTCGGCGAGGAAACCGTCGAGCTGCGCGATCGCGGCTTCGACCAGACGGCGGACCGGCACCCGGCCAGCGTCGACGCCCATCAGGTGACGTGCGGCCGCCGTCTCCAGCATCGCCTGCAGCTTCTCGAGCCGGGCGATGTACGCGTCGGCCCGCTCCTCGCTGTCGAGCGGCACCTTGGGCAGCGTGGTCAGGACCGCGGTCACCGGTGCACCGTGGAAGTCGCCGACCGTGAACTCCACGAGAGGCACACCGGCAGCGTCCGCCCGGGCGGCCGCGGAGCAGCGGACGAGATCGCGCGTCTGGCGCTCGACTTCGTCCCCGGCAGAATCGTCCAGGAGCGAGGCCTGACGCGCCAGCGCGCGCAGTGCGGCTACTTCCTCCTCCTGCGCGTGCGCGCTCAGGTCCGGGAGCCGGTTGTCGTACTCGGACAGTCCGAGCATCGATCCATCCAGCGGGTCGGCAGCCAGCAGGACGTCGAGCAGCTTGCTCGCGAGGTCGTCGGCGGTCACGCCCGCAGAGGCGGTCACGCCCGCAGAGGCGGTCACGCCCGCAGAGGCGGTCACGCCCGCAGAGGCGGTCACGCCCGCGTCGGCGGTCACGCCCGCGTCGGCGGTCACGCCCGCGGAGAGACCGGGGCCGCAGACGGCGGGCGTTCTCCCTTTGCCACGCTCGGCGTCGCGGCGAGGTCCCCTGGGGCTGCCATCCCCCCTCCGGACGCGGGGCTCACCTGGGAGCTGGCGCGTGCCCGGAGCACGATCGGGACCAGGTACGCGCTGCCGGCGAGGACCGTGCCCACGAACATGAGGGCGATCCCCAAGAACCGGACGACCGAGTCCGGCTCCGTCATCAACCCGCCGATGCTGGCCAGGACGATGCACACCCCTCCCGACCATGCCGAGATCCTGGCGATCCTTCCGAACCGGCGAACCCGGACCAAGAAGGCGAGGGCACCGAGCGCGAGGAAGAGGCCCAGCGTCGCGTGGACCCCGTAGACCGCCGCACCACGCTGTGGAACCCAGCCGCTCGCACGCCCGAACGGCACCAGCACCAGTGCGACGATCCCGATCAGCAGCTCCACGGCGACGCCGGCCGCGAGCGCCGCGGCCCACAGGCCGGTCTCCGGCTCGACGTCGACGGGCAGCATCGACTCGGAGGGCTCGGCCGCGGTCGCACGGCGCTCGCGTGCCCGCCAGCGCCTCGCACGGTACGCGTCCGGGTCCTCGTGCACGAGGTGCCACCAACCGAAGAGCGCAAGCCCTGCGAAGATCGGCCACTCGACGGAGTAGACCCAGCTGAGCTCGTTGCCCGCGAGCGCTCGGGTCGCCTGCCACCACCCGGCGAGCGCGCACGCCGGCGCCACGACGAGGACCTCCACGTGGAGCATCAACGCCCGAGGCGAGAGCCAGCGTTGCCGGATCGCCGACGACCGTCCGGCGGTGCCGGCGGCGACGGGATCGGCGGACTTGGCGGACTTCTGCGACGGGGGCACGAGAAGCTCGAAGCGCCGGGTCATCTTCCGTTCCGCGACGAACGCGCAGAACGGCACGGTGCCCGCGAGCAGCACGAGGAGCATCTGCCACTTGGGGATCCCGAGCCGCCGGGTGAGCTGGAAGGCGGTGACCAGGTACACGATGTACAAGAAGCCGTGGAGGGTGCCGACGACGTTCACCACTCCCGGTCGGCCGGCGGCGACCTGAAGCGGGATGCCGACGAAGACGAGCACGATGAGGAGCGTGGCCGTCGTGAACGCCATGACCCTGTAGCGGATCAGCATCCCCCTGCTCACGAAGGTCACAGTACGCCGCACGCCTCGGGGTCCGTGCTCGCCGGGGTCGAGCCTCGCGTCGCATCGAGCGACGCGGTGGCGAGGTGGCCCCGGTCCAGGGCCGGAGCTACCCCTCTTCGATGGAGCGGATGCGCTCGGACAGGAACCCCTCAGGATCCTTCGCCCGCTCGACGAGGAGGTCGTGCAGCTCCGGATGGGTGAGCACCAGGAACCGGTTGTGCCGGATGGCGTCGACCACCATCTCCCCGAC
>JASHYA010000269.1 GCA_030043315.1 Acidimicrobiales bacterium | reverse complement strand
GGGCCCGACACGCTGAGGCGCTCCGCGCCGCTCACCTTCGACCAGAACTGGGGGTGCTCGGCCATCAGCCGCAGGAAGAGGCCGAACTCGGGCCCGTCCACCGGCTTGCGCACGTCGGGCCGCCCCATGTGGTCGACGACCACATCGGTCGGCAGCGAGGTGAAAAAGTCCCAACGCTCGGCGAGGTCCTGCGCCTCGAAGTAGACCACCACGTGCCATCCGAGCGGCGCGATCCGTTCGACGATCGCCCGGTAGTGGTCGTCGGGCTTCGGGTCGACCAGGCGGCGGACGAAGTTGAACCGCACACCACGCACCCCGGCCTCGTCCAGCTCGGCCAGCTCGTCGTCGCTCACGTCCGGCCGTACCGTGGCGATCCCGCGGGCACGCCCTTGAGAGGCGACGAGGGCGTCCACCATGGCGCGGTTGTCGGCCCCGTGGCAGGTCGCCTGGACGATCACGTTCCGGTCGAAGCCGAGCAGGTCCCGAAGGGCGAAGAGCTGCTCCTTGCCGGCGTCACACGGCGTGTACTTGCGCTCGGGCGCGTACGGGAACACATCGCCGGGGCCGAAGACGTGACAGTGCGCGTCGACCGCCCCGGGTGGGAGGCGATAGGTGGGCGTCGACGGGTCGGGGTCGAAGCAGAGCCAGTCGGGGTCCATCTCGAACGCGGCCATCTCAGCGGCCCTGCGCCTTCAGGATCGCGTCGAGGCGCGGGTACACCCGCCGCGCATTCAGTGAGAAGACCTGCTCCCTGTCGTGGTCCGAGAGGTCGAGGGCGTCGACGTAGCGCCGGGTGTCGTCGAAATGGTGGCCGGTCTCCGGATCGATGCCGCGGACCGCACCGATCATCTCCGAGCCGAACAGGATGGACCCGTGGTCGATCACCCGGAACAACAGGTCGATCCCGGGTTGGTGGTACACGCAGGTGTCGAAGAAGACGTTGCGCATCACGTGCTCGGCGAGCGGCGGGCGCTTGAGCATGTCGGCGAGGCCGCGGTACCGGCCCCAGTGGTAGGGGACCGCGCCGCCGCCGTGGGGGATGACGAGGCGGAGCTCGGGGAAGTCGGAGAACAGGTCGCCCTGGACGAACTGCATGAAGGCAGTCGTGTCGGCGTTCAGGTAGTAGGCGCCGGTCGTGTGGAAGTTGGGGTTGCAGCTCGCAGAAACGTGGACCATCGCCGGGACGTCGAGCTCCACCATCTTCTCGTAGAACGGGTACCAGGCTTTGTCGGTGAGCGGCGGCGAGGTCCAGTTGCCGCCGCTCGGGTCGGGGTTCAGGTTGCACCCGACGAAGCCGAGCTGGGCGACGCACCGTTCCAGCTCCGCGATCGAGCCGGTGACCGGGGCGCCGGGAGACTGCGGGAGCTGGCACACGCCCACGTAGGTCTCGGGGTAGAGGTCGACGACCCGCTTGATCAGGTCGTTGCATGCCCGCGCCCAGGCCAGGCTCACCTGCTCGTCACCGACGTGGTGGCTCATCGCGGAGGCTCTCGGCGAGAAGATCGTGACGTCGGTCCCGCGCTCGCGCAGCAGGCGGAGCTGGTTCGTCTCCAGCGACTCTCGGATCTGTTCGTCGGAGATCGCGGGGTAGCGGGGGGGCGAGCCGCCGGCCCCGAAGGCCTCCTTCTGGGCCTCCCGCCAGAGGTCGTGCTGCTCCGGGGCGGTGGTGTAGTGCCCGTGGCAGTCGATGATCACCTCGCCGTCCTTTCTTCCCGGTTCCACCTCAGTTGCTCAACCGCCCTCACTGCCCTCCGTTGCCTTCCGCCGAGTCGACGTAGGTGAGGCCCCGCTGGGCGAGCTTCTCGCGCATCGCGTAGAGGTCGAGCCCGAGCTCGCCCTTGGCGAGCCGTTCACGCTTCTCGGCCTCGTTCGCCTCTCGAGCCCGGGAACGCTCGAGAACGGACTCGGCCTGTTCCCGTCGGATCACCACCGCTCCGTCGTCGTCCGCCACGATCACGTCACCGGGGCGTACGTGTGCGCCTGCGCAGACGATCGGCACCTGCACGTTCGCCACCGACTCCTTGACCGTCCCCTGGGCGAAGACTGCCCGGGACCACACGGGGAAGCGCATCTCGGTCAGGTGCGCGACGTCGCGCACGCCCGCGTCGATGACGAGGCCCCTGACCCCGTGGGCGACGAGGCTCGTCGCCAGCAGCTCGCCGAAGTAGCCGTCTTCGCAGGGGCTGGTCGGGGTGACCACGAGGACGTCACCGGGCTTGGCTTGTTCGACGGCCACGTGGATCATCCAGTTGTCGCCGGGCGCAACCTCGACGGTGAGGGCGTTACCCGCCACCCTGATCGGCCGGTAGATCGGGCGCAGGCGGGAGGCGAACAGCCCGGTCCGTCCCTGGGCCTCGTGGACCGTGGCCACGCCGAGCTCTGCGAGGGCGTCGACGACGGAGAGATCGGTACGTGCGACGTTCTTGACCACGACGGCCATGCTCACCCCTGTCTCCAGCCTGGTGCTTCTCGCGTGACGACTGCCTGTCGACTGCCTGACGACTGCCTGACGACTGTGTGACCTCGCTCTCGCGGTCATGGTACGGGTCTGGCGCAGAGTAACCCGCGCCGTAGACGGCGACTACCCGCGTGTCGTGGTCACCGGCCGCCTGGAGGTGCGCGGATTCTCGCCGACGCGTCCTGCGCGCACAGAACCTTTGCGACAGGCCGCTTGTAGTGTGCTCCCCGCACCCGTTGCCACCCGAGCCGGAGGTCCCGCCCATGTCACCTTCGTACGCCGTGAAGACCCCGCCCCAGCACGGCACGTGGCGCGAGTTCCTGGAGCTCTGGCAGGCGGTCGACCAGGTCGAGGTGTTCGAGTCGGCCTGGACGATGGACCACTTCTATCCGCTCACGCCTCCGGTCGAGGGACCGATCCTGGAGAGCTGGACGATGCTCGCCGCGCTGGCTCAGGCGACGACGCGGCTCCGGCTCGGTGCCATGGTCAACGGCATGCACTTCCGCCACCCCGCCGTCACCGCCAACATGGCGGCCACGCTCGACCACATCTCGGGTGGGCGGCTCGAGCTCGGGCTGGGCGCCGGATGGTTCTTCACGGAGGCCGACGCCTACGGGATCCCGCTCGGGTCGCCGGCCGAGCGGTCGGACCGGTTCGAGGAGGGGGTGGAGGTGGTCCACCGCCTCCTCACCCAGGAGACCACCACCTTCTCGGGTCGCCACTACCGGCTCACCGACGCCCGCTGTGAGCCGAAGCCCCTCCAGAGGCCCCGGCCGCCGATCGTCATCGGCGGGAAGGGACCGAAGCGGACGCTGCGCACCGTCGCGCGCTTCGCCGACCACTGGGACATGACCTTTCCCGAGAGCCCGGCCGATTGGAAGGCTCTCGACGACGTGCTCGTCGCCCACTGCGCGGCCATCGGTCGCGACCCGGCGACCATCCGCCGCTCGGTGCACGTCGGCTGGCCTGCCGACGCCGACCCGTCGGCACTCGCGGACACGGCGCAGGCCTTCGTCGCCGCCGGGGTCGACCTCGTCATCTTCTCGATGCGCGGTCCCTACCGCGTCGAGCTGATCGAGCCGCTCGCGGCGGCGCTCGCCGCGCGCCGGTGAGCTCGTCGCCCGAGGCGTCCCCACCTGCCGCCGACGACTCCGCACCATCCGCCCCAGCGGTGATCTCGTCGGGTCGGGTCGCCGTCGTCACCGGCGCGGCGAGCGGGATCGGCCTCGGTCTGTCGCAGCGGTTCGCCGCCGAGGGGATGCGGGTCGTCATGGCCGACGTCGAGGAGCCCGCACTCCGGCACTCGGCTGACGAGGTCGCCGGCAAGGGCGGGGAGGTGCTCGCCGTCGTCACCGACGTGTCGACACCCGGGCAGGTCGAGGTGCTAGCCCACCGGGCGGTCCAGGCGTTCGGCGGGGTCCACCTCTTGTGCAACAACGCCGGGGTGGGCGGGCCACACGGTCCGCTGTGGACCGTCCCGGAAGGTGAATGGGAGTGGGTCCTCGGCGTCAACCTGTGGGGCGTGATCCACGGGGTGCGGAGCTTCCTGCCGTTGCTGCTCGAGCAGGACGTCGCCCACGTCCTCAACACGTCCTCCATCTTCGGCGTCTTCGCCGGTGCCCTGGGTCCGTACGGGATCTCCAAGCACGCTGTGACCGCCCTCTCGGAGACCCTCTACTTCGACCTACGGGAAGCAGGAGCCCGAGTGGGGGTGTCGGTGCTGTGCCCTGGGGCGGTGAAGACCAACTTCGGGAGCTCGGCTCGCAACCGGCCTGCGCACCTTCCCCCGCCACCCGACACGCGGGCCGCCGCGCGGGCTGCGGCCTCCAAGGAGCAGTTCGACCGGCTCTCGGCGCTCGGGCTGGAGCCCTCCCAGGTCGCCGACATCGTCGTCGACGGGATCCGCGCCGGCCGCTTCTACATCCTCACCTCGACCAACCGCAACGAGGCGGTGCTCCGCCGGGGCGAAGAGGTTGTCCGGGGAGACCCGCCGGCGCGGCCGTTCCCGTTTTCCGGCCCGGCGCCGCCCGGGTGAGCGGGAGCGGGACGGTGCGCAGGTGAACCCAACCGTTCTCGTTCAGCGGTGCTCGTCGTCGGGTCTGGGGAAGACCCACCCGTCGAACAACTTGCGGGCCGTGCTGATGATGCCCGCACGGGTCACGAGCGGCTCATGGCCGCTCGGGTCCAGCTCGACGACCACGTCGAAGGTACCGGTGGGGTGCTCGACGACGACCGTCGTGTCCGGCCCCGACCAGTCGGCGACCTCGGCGGCCGGCGTGCCCGGCAGCAGCGCGGCGGTGGCCACCGAGACGGCGCCCAGCACCCCGATCGCCTCGTGCACCCGGTGGGGGATGAAGCTGCGCGTGCAAAGAGTCCCGCCCGCCGCCGGTGGGGAGACGAGCGTCATCTTCGGGATCGTGGCCGGGCCGACGTCACCGAGACCCATGGCCGCTCCGGCCTCGAGCCGAAGCTTTTCGACCGCCGCCCGCAGGTCGGAGTTGGCCTCGAGCTCCGCCACCGATTCGTGTCCGGTGACGCCGAGGTCCGCCGCACGGACGACGACGACCGGCATGCCGTTGTCGATGCAGGTCACGTCGAGCCCCACGAGCCGGTCCACCACCGACCCGGTCGGCAGGAGCCGACCGCAGGTGGAGCCGGCGGTCCCCTGGAAGTCGAGCCGGATCTCCGCCGCAGTCCCCGGCACCCCGGAGATCGCCCGTCCGCCACGGTAGACGGGGCGTCCCCGTTCGACCGGGAAGGACGCGACGGCCGTGCCGCCGGTATTGAGCAACCGGATCCGCACCACCGCCTCCGTGTCACCGGCGGCCACGAGGCCGCGCTCCACGGCGAACGGCCCCACGCCAGCCAGGATGTTGCCGCAGTTCTGCAGATCGGTCACGAAGGCCCGGTCGACGCCGACCTGCAGGAAGAGATAGTCGACGTCCGCCCCCGGATCGTCGGAGGGGCCCACGACCGCGACCTTGCTCGTGAGCGGGTGGGCGCCGCCGATCCCGTCGATCTGCCGGGGATCGGGCGTCCCCATGACGCGCATGAGGAGGTCGTCCCGTGCGGCAGTGTCAGCCAGCAGCTCATCGGCGAGGAAGTACGCGCCCTTCGACGTGCCGCCCCTCATGAGCATGCACCGCAGCCCCTGCGCATCCCGGTCCGTGGTCATGGGCCTCACTCCCAGGTTGGTCGTCCGGCGGTCCAGGCTACTGCTTCATGCTGCGCAGTGACCCGGTTCGTCGCCGGGAATGGCTTGAGTTTCGTGCGTGCTCCCGGACCGCGTTGGCGGTTCCCTCGGGGCGCGGATTGGTACGTTGGTGACCTCGGACGAGCTCGAAACGCCCTCGCGACGCGGCATCGGACTGCCCCCATGAACACACCTGAGCGCTGCGGTCCCTCCTTCACCTACCGCTTCGCCGCGCCGACCGGACGTCCCGAGGCGCGCGGCGCCGAACCCCCCTCGTACCGGCGGGAGGTCGTCGGCGACCTGCTCGTCGAGCGCGACGTGGCCGTGGCGTTGCGCGACGGGGTGGTGATCTACGTCGACGTGTTCCGCCCCGCCGACGAGCGTCCGGCGCCGCCGCTCGTCGCCTGGGGGCCCTACGGCAAGCACGCGGACCTCCCCGTCACGACGCTGTACCCCGACGGCGGCGTCGCGCCGGGTCAGCTCTCCTCCTACACCGGCTTCGAATCACCTGACCCGGTCTTCTGGGTGGGGCACGGCTACGCGGTGGTCAACGCGGACGCGCCCGGCACCTGGTACAGCGGCGGGGACGCCACGTTCGTCTCGCCCGAGGAGGCCGCCTTCGGCCACGACCTCGTCGAGTGGGCCGCCACCCAACCGTGGAGCAACGGCAAGGTGGCGCTCGCGGGCGTCTCGTACCTCACGACCGCCCAGTGGAACATCGCGGCCACCGGCCCTCCGCACCTCGCCGCCATCAACCCCTGGGAGGGTTGGAGCGACACCTATCGCGAGGTCGCCCGCCACGGCGGCATCCCCGAGACCTCCTTCTGGCCCTACATCTGCCGCCGCTGGGCCTTCGGGACCCACCTCGCAGAGGACCTGCTGGCCGAGACGGCCGAGCATCCTCTCTTCGACGCCTTCTGGGAGTCGAAGGCCCCCCGCCTGGAGCGGGTCACGGCGCCTGCCTACGTCGTCGCCAGCTACTCCGACCAGGGGCTCCACACCCGCGGCACGCTCGAAGGCTTCAGGCGGATCGCGTCCAGCGACAAGTGGCTCTACGTCCACGGCGGCAAGAAGTGGGGCTACTACTACTCGCCGGAGGCCATGGCCGACCAGCTCGCCTT
>JASHYA010000268.1 GCA_030043315.1 Acidimicrobiales bacterium | reverse complement strand
CCATCAACTACAAGCTCTCGATTGCGGACCCGCCGGTGTTCTCCGACGGCGGCAAGACGATCACGATGAAGCTGAAGCACTACGACTGGTCGACAGGGACGCAGGTCACTGCTCGCGACCTCGTGTTCTGGATGAACCTCCTGCTCGCGGAGAAGACAAACTTCGCTGCCTACAGCCCGGGAGGCTGGCTGACACATGTCGCGAGCTACTCGGCGCACGGGAAGACAACGTTCGTCCTCAACCTGAGCACGACCTACAACACGACGTACCTGCTCTACCAGGACCTGTCGCTCCTCACGCCGATTCCCCAACAGGCGTGGGACAAGACGTCGGCGTCGGGTCCGATCGGCACATACGACAAGACGAGCGCCGGCGCGAAGGCCGTGTACAAGTACCTGAACGCCCGCTCTGAGTCGCTCTCCTCCTGGGCCACGACACCGCTCTGGCAGGTGGTGGACGGACCGTGGCATTTACAGCCCAAGGACGGCTTCCAGATCACCGGGCAGGTCATCATGGTCCCCAACAAGAAGTACTCGGGGCCAAACAAGCCCAAGATCAGCGAGTTCGAGGAGCTTCCCTTCACGAGTGCCACCGCCGAGTACAACGCGCTGCGCACGGGCGTCGTGGACTACGGCTACGTGCCGACGACAGACCTCGCAACGATCGGGTCGCTCAAGGCGAGCGGATTCCGCGTGGTGCCATGGTACGAGTGGTGCTTCAGCATCATTTCGATCTTGTTCCACAATCGTAAGTACGAGGCCCTGGTGAACCAGCTGTACATCCGCCAGGCGATGCAGACCCTGATCGACGAGCCGGCGTACATCAAGACGATCTTCGATGGGTACGGCACCCCCACCTACGGACCGGTCCCGCTTTCCCCGAAGACGGAGTTCCTCGCGCCGGCCGAAGAGAAGAACCCGTACCCCTACAGCCCGAAGCAGGCGAAGAACCTCCTCACCTCGCATGGCTGGACCATCCACCCCGGCGGCACCGACGTGTGCAGCAAGCCCGGAACCGGCGCGGGTGAGTGCGGGAAGGGCATCCCAGCGGGGACCAAGCTGTCACTTTCGTTCATGTACTCGAGCGGCATCCCGGAGCTCGCCAGCGAGGTGCAGGTCCTGCGCTCCGCGTACAGCAGCGCGGGGATCCACCTCACACTGTCGGAGAGGCCCGAGGACACAGTCATCTCGGAGGGTTTCGCCTGCGCGGGCAAGTCCGTCGCCGCATGTCCAACCAGCACTCCGGTGCTGACGCTTTGGGCGACGCCTTCGTCGTCGTACGTACCGGACTACTACCCCCTTGCCACAGCCGGTTACCTGTGCGGTGGCTACGGCAACGGCGGCGACTACTGCAACCAGCTGGTCGACCAGGAGACGCTGGCGATCGAGACCGAGGCAAGCGCCAAATCGCTGCAGACGCTCTTCAAATTCCAGGTGTACCTAGCCCAGCAGCTGCCGTGGCTCTGGGTCCCGAACGCTGCGTACCAGATCTCGGCCATCTCCACCAAGCTGAAGGGCATCCCGGCTCAGGACTCGACCTCGCACATCTACCCGTCCACATGGAGCCTTAGCTCGTAGCCGTTATGTTGGGCTCCCACCGGGACGTGCGTTCAGCACGTCGGCGCGGTGCTTGGTAGGACGGGTGTGCGCCGAGGCCAATTCCTCCACCGGCCGCGGCAGCCCAGCAGCGGAGGAGAGAACCAGATGGACTACGTCCCGACGAGTCTGGACGATGTTCGGACCTTCCTCGAAGGTCCGCACCGCGCGGTTCTCTCGAGCCTCGGCAGCGACGGAAGCCCCCACTCGGTCGTTGTCGACTACTTGGTCGAACGGGACGGCCTCCTCGTCAATGGTCGTGTGACTCGGCGGTGGGTGCGCAACTTACGCGGTGACCCGAGGGTCGCCGCGCTCATCCACGACCACCAGGACGTGACCCACTGGGTCAGGGTGACCGGCATCGCCGAGCTCGTGCGAGAGGGTGACGAAGCGGCGGTCGAGGACGCGATGGTCATGGCGCGACGGTACGGCGACGATCCCGGGCAGTTCGCGGGTCAACACCGCGTGACCTGGCGCCTCACTCCTGGCCAGGTGCTGGAGCGCGCCGAGTGATCTGCTGCCTCAAGCGGCCGCACCGACCCGCGTGCCGGCGGGGTGAATCCTCCGAGCGCCTCCTGCCCGACCGGTCGTCGTCTCGCGACTCCCGAGCGGGGGAGACTGCCGGCTACTGGTTCCTTCGGCTCATGCGGCGGAACTGGCTGAGCTCGACGGTGGCCGTTTCAGCATTGCATCAGGGGACGAAGACGACCCGGTCGCCGTCTCCGACGGCAGCGGTCCACGCGTGTTCAACCTCGTCGAGTGGCACGGCCCTGGCGCGAACGTCGAAGGCGCCTTCGCCGACGGCCTCCGCGAGCTCCGGGAGCTCTTCGACGAAATCACGACCGGGTACCGATCCGATGCCGCTACCGACGATCTGCAAGCGGGCCGACCGGAGCGCTGCCGCCGGGATCGCGGCGTCGGATCCCGCAATTGCCCCGACCTCCAACCACGTCAACGGCTTGGCCCGATCGGTCCGGTTGGTGAGGATCTCGACCATCGCCTTGGCCGTCGGCTCGCCCCACACGTAATCGATCACCAGGTCGACGTCGGCCGCCGGCGCGAGCCGGTCGAAGGTGCAGGTCTGATCGGCGCCGAGGCCAGACAGTTCGTCCAGCTTGATCGGGTCACGACCGACGGCGATCACCTGGGACGCGCCGAACCGCTTGGCGACCTGGATCGCCATCCGCCCGGCGTTCCCGGTCGCTCCCAGAATGGCGACTCGTTGCCCGCGGTCGAAGTCGATCCGCCGGCGCAGCGCCACCCACGAGGACATGGCGGGGTTCATCGCCGCCGCGACCGCGACCGGGTCGATCGTGTCGGGCAACACGACGCTGCGACCACGTTCGATCACCGTCCTCTCGGCCATCGTCCCGAGCGTCGTGTCACCGAGGATCGCGTAGCGGACCTTCCCTTCCGGATCACGCACGACACCGTCGACGCCGGGCACGAGTGGCAGCTCGCCGGTGCTCGTGTAGTGGAATCCGCCGGCCTGAGAGCGCACGCGCGGGTGGAGGCCGGCGGCAAGGACGTACACGATGATCTCGTCTTCACCGTGGGCGACCGGGTCCGGGAAGTCCATGAAGCGAGGAGGCCTGGAGAAATCGGTGACCACGGCGGCTTTCATGATCTGCTCTTCATACTCCGCTCCGATGGAGCAGTGCCGGCCGACGACTTTCTCGTGGGCCGCATGGGCGCTGCGCACGTCGGCGCGGCGGACCAAGGTCCGCCTACGTGATAGGGCGCTCCGGCGCTCCGGACGGTCGGGACGCGCGGGCGCCACGGGGCAGGGTGCCCAACGAGGCGCCGGCTGCGTCCGCGCCGCCCGGACGCTCCGGGAGACCGCTTGTCGAGCTCGGTTGGAGCACCAGCCGGTCGCGGAGACGATGACGAGTCGCGGTCACGCCGCGTTCCCACGCAGATGCTCCAGCCGTTCGGCGATCCACACCTTGATGACCGACTGACGGGTAATCCCGAGGCGCTTGGCCTCGCGGTCGAGCTCCTCGACCAATGTGCGCGTCAGCGCCTGGCGGCGCGCCACCGATCGTGCGCGGCAGTGTCATCCGGGTCGACGTCAAGATGAGGCGCCGGCCTCGATCAGCTCTTGGTTACGTCGATCCCCAAGTAGCACTCGCCCGCTTTGAGGTGAAGGAGCGAGCCTGGCTCGAGGGTCGCGTCCACGTCCCAGCCGTGGCCCGCCGCTTGGATCGCCGTCCCGGACGCGGAGATGGGGGCGGCGGACTTGACCTTGAAGCCGGCCGCCTTCAGCTGCTTCTCGTACGCGTGCGCGACAGCGGATATGGTGCCCTTCACCGCGAAGTTGACCCCGGGCTCGTCACCCAACTTTGTGTCAGCCGTGCCGAGCTCGGTAGCGCGCTTGGGCAATGGCACGGACTTGGGAAATCCTGGGGGGAGCTTCACTGCCTGCACCACGACGGCTCCAGCCGCAACCGATGCGGGCGGCACCGCGGCAAGGGCGCCCACCATGCCGACGAACGCGAGGGTGAGCGCGAGCGCGGGGGCGGCCCGGCGGGTGCGTCCGGCTACCCGCCGGCTCGGCAGTGGCGGCTGCGGCCCCTGCAGCCGGGCATCGGCGGGACCTCCGCTCACCGAGCCTGTTGGCATGTCCGCAGCTCCGATCCTCGCGCCGTGTTGGCACATCTGCTCGCTACTCATGCATCCTTCGATCCTTCCCGGCCCGCTGCCGCCTCCGCTTGGCTCCCTGAGCTCCGAGGCGCTGCGACAGAGGCGTCAGAGGCGGAACAACGTCCAGGAGATCTCGACGCTGGAGGACTTGCCGCTCTCGACGGCGGTGAAGACGTCCCTCAACACCATGGACCCGGTGTTGCACACCACCTCGAAGCCGCCGAAGGACGTCACCGAGGGAGGGAGCTTTGTGGACGGGTGGGCCGTAGGGCTCTCCGTGACCCACTTGCCGCTGTCGCCGAGCTCCTCTTGCGTCACCGTGTGGTCAGCGACAGCCCCGGCGGGGACCAGGATGTTCTTCTTCAGGCGGACGACGCCCGACGCGGTCCCCCTGACGCGGGTGTGGATGATCCCCTCGGCAAAGACAAGGTCCGAGGAGCCGTTGTAGTTGACGGAGAAGGTCAACGGACCGGTCGCTGAGAACCCGGATCCCTTGCCGAAGGTGACGGCTGATCCTCGCCCGCCGCTCATGAACGGCTTTCCGTCGACCTCGAAAACCTCCAGGTCGAGCTTCCAGTGGCCCAGCAGGCAAGAGGCACTCGGGGCATTGGTGACGGGGGCCATCTTCTGCGTCGACATCGGCGCAGTCGCAGCGGACGCGTTCGCGGCACCCAGGAGCAGCGGGCACATCACGCCCGACGCCAGCAGGAGGCGCCCGACCCACCGCGCCCCCCGGTGCGGCGTCTTCATCGTCGAGGAGCCACCCTCCTGGCCGTCCAGCCCCTGTTTCATGGGCTTTCATTGTCCGCGGGCTGCCGCCGGGAGTCATCCGGAATCGCACCTGATCTTTTGCGACGCCGGTTACGGTGGCACCGTGGCCGGCTCGCAGGAGCCCTCCAGGCGCCTCTTGGCGCGGGCGCACGAGCTCAGGCGCATCGACGACGCCCTGCGACGTGCCGCTGCGGGAACCGGGGCCGCGCTCCTGATCGAAGGCCAGGCAGGGATAGGGAAAACGGCCCTTCTAGCTCACGCGCGTACCTCTGCTCGCCGACTCGGCGTCGCCACCCTCTGTGCGCTCGGCCGTGAACTCGAAGAGCATTTCTCGTACGGGGTGGTGCGCCAGCTCTTCCAGCCGGCCGTGCTGGCGCAGGCTCCCGACGGCGCTCCGCCCATCACAGGCGTGGCCCGCCGGGCAGCGGACCTGGTGCTCGACACCGGCCGAGCTCCCCTCGACCCCACAGGGCCCCAGGGGAGCCTGTTCGAGTACCTCCACAGCCTCTACTGGCTCACCGTCCAGCTCTCACAGCGGGCACCGCTGCTCATCGTGGTCGACGACCTGCAACTTGCCGACAGCCCGTCGCTCCGGTTCCTGCTCCACCTCGTGAGACGGCTCGACGGGGTGGCCGCGGCCGTGGTCGGCGCCGTCCGGACCGGTGACGAGGGGCGCGCCGGCGAGCTCATCTCGGAGCTCCGGGCCGAGCCGCTGGTCGAGACCGTTCGCCCGGAGCCGCTCCAGGTGGGGACGGTGGCCCGGATCGTCGCCGCGGGGTTGGGCCAGAGCCCTGACGGTGCCTTCGCCGCCGTCTGCCACGCTGCGACGGGAGGCGTGCCCCTCCTTGTTCACCAGCTCGTCGGGGCGCTCCGCCAAAAGAGGATCGATCCGACGGGCGAAAACGCAGGACGGGTCGACCGGCTCGGCCCGGCGGCTGTCGCACGGGACACCCTTCGCCGCCTGCGCCACCTGCCCGAGGACTCGATGGCCCTGGCGCGCGCGGTTGCCGTCCTCGACGGAGAGGCGACGCTCCCGCTGGTCACCGCGCTCGCCGGCACCAGCGGTCCCACGACGCTGCAGGCGGTGGACGCGCTCGTAGGCGCCGGCGTCCTACAGCTCGGGGAACGGCTCGAGTTCGTGCACCCGATCGTGCGGGCAGCCATCTACGACTCGCTGCCCGCAGGTGAACGCACGAGCCTGCACCGCCGTGCCGCCGAGCTGCTGGTCGCCGAGGGAGCCGAATTGCAGGTCGTGGCCGCCCAGCTCTTGCTGACCGAGCCGGGTGGGGCGCACGAGGTGATCAGCCAGCTGCGCGATGCGGCGAGGCAGGCGATGGCGCGCGGGGCCGCGGAAGACGCGGGCGCGTACCTGTCCCGCGCCCTGGCGGAGGGCTGTGAGCGGGCGCAGCGCGCAGAACTGACGTTGGAGCTGGCGACTGCGGCCCGGGTCGCCGGGCAAGGCTCGGCCCTGGAGCACTACCGCGAAGCCCATCGCCTCGCCGACGACCCCGTGGTCAGGGGAAAGGCGGCACTCGGGATCTTCCCGGTGCTCGTCTACGCCGGCCAGTGGGAGCCAGCTGAAGCACTGGTCCGGACCGCACTGCAGGATCTCCGTTGCCGCGACGAGGCTCTGACCGTTCGCCTGGAACGCTGCCTGGCCGGGAGCGCCGCCTTCGACCCACGAGCGGTCGAGCAGTTCGACCGTCGTCTGCCGACGCTCCTCGGCCTGGCTCGGC
>JASHYA010000267.1 GCA_030043315.1 Acidimicrobiales bacterium | reverse complement strand
GAGCTGCGAGGGCTGCACGCCCGCAAGATCATCGAGGACGAGCTCCTCTGGCGCGAGCTGCACCTGCGGTACTCCGACTACTTCGAGGGCGGGATGGGCGCCGAGGCAATCCAGCACCTCATCGACCGGATCGACTTCGATGCCGAAGAGGTGAAGCTCCGGGAGATGATCGACGCGTCGGACGGCCGCCGGCCGCTTTCGGCGCAGCGCCGCCAGAAGGTGATCAAGCGCTTGAAGATCGTCACCGCGTTCAACCGACGCGACGAGCACGGCCGCCGGGTCAATGACCCGCGCGCCATGATCCTCGAAGCCGTCCCGGTCATCCCCCCGGATCTCCGCCCGATGGTCCAGCTGGATGGCGGTCGCTTCGCGACCTCCGACCTGAACGACCTCTACCGCAGGGTCATCAACCGGAACAACCGCCTGAAGCGGCTCCTCGACCTCGGCGCCCCTGAGATCATCATCAACAACGAGAAGCGAATGCTCCAGGAGGCGGTCGACGCGCTCTTCGACAACGGGCGTCGTGGCCGGCCCGTGACCGGACCGGGCAACCGTCCGCTGAAGTCGCTCTCGGACATGCTGAAGGGCAAGCAGGGGCGGTTCCGCCAGAACCTCCTCGGCAAGCGCGTCGACTACTCGGGCCGGTCGGTCATCGTCATCGGTCCGACCCTCCAGCTGCACCAGTGCGGGTTGCCCAAGCTGATGGCCCTCGAGCTCTTCAAGCCCTTCGTGATGAAGCGGCTCGTCGACGCCGAGCTCGCGCAGAACATCAAGTCTGCCAAGCGGATGGTCGAGCGACGCCGGCCGCAGGTCTGGGACGTGCTCGAGGGCGTCATCCGCGAGCACCCGGTCCTGCTGAACCGTGCGCCGACGCTCCACCGCCTGGGCATCCAGGCGTTCGAACCGGTGCTCGTCGAGGGCAAGGCGATCCAGATCCACCCGCTCGTCTGCACCGCCTTCAACGCGGACTTCGATGGCGACCAGATGGCCGTGCACCTCCCGCTGTCCGCGGAGGCGCAGGCCGAGGCACGGGTCCTCATGCTGTCGGCCAACAACATCCTCTCTCCGGCGACCGGGCGACCCATCACCGTGCCGACCCAGGACATGGTCTTCGGCGCGTACTACCTGACCCTGACCGTCGACGACGCGTTGGGGCAGGGCCGCGCGTTCCGCCACACCTACGAGGTGCAGGCCGCGCTCGACGAGGGCAGCGTCGCCCTGCACGCCAAGGTCCACCTGCGGCCCGCACCGGGTGAGCCGCTCGCCGCGCGGCTCGCTGCGGCTTCGGGGTCCGGGACCCACGCCGCTGCCGATGCCGACGGTGCAGCGGAGGCGCAGGTCGAGGAGTCAGACGCCGAAGTCGACGGCGCAGGGGAGCGGCTCTCGCTGGAGACGACCCCGGGCCGGGTGCTCTTCAACGAGGCGCTCCCCGAGGGGTTCCCGTACGTGAACGAGGTGATCGGCAAGCGCAACACGCCGATCGGCGCCATCGTCGAGGAGCTCTCGTCGGCGTACCCCAAGCACGTCGTGGCCCAGAGCCTCGACCGGATCAAGGCGCTGGGCTTCCGTTATGCCGCGCAGTCGGGTCTCACGATCTCGATCGACGACGTCCGCACGCCTCCGGAGAAGCAGGTGATACTCGACCGGTACGAGAAGGAGGCGGAGAAGGCCGAGACCCAGTTCAAGCGGGGCATCATCACCGACGACGAGCGGCGCCAGAAGGAGATCGAGATCTGGACGTCGGCGAACTCGGAAGTGGGCCGCGCCATGGAGCAGACGCTGTCGGGACTTGCGTTCAACCCGCTCGACATGATGGTCGACTCTGGGGCGCGAGGGAACGCCCAGCAGATCCGGCAGATCGCCGGCATGAAGGGCCTCGTCTCCAATCCGCGCGGCGAGATGATCCCTCGGCCGATCAAGTCCTCCTTCCGTGAGGGCCTGTCGGTCCTCGAGTACTTCATCTCGACGCACGGCGCCCGCAAGGGTCTCGCGGACACCGCACTTCGGACCGCGGACTCCGGCTACCTCACGCGCCGTCTCGTCGACGTCGCCCAGGAGCTGATCATCCGCGAGGAGGACTGCGGCACGTCCCGTGGCATCTGGATCGAGAACGTCGAGCCCGACAGCCCCGGCAGGCGGAGCTACCTCGAGACCCGCGCGTACGGCCGGTTGCTTGCGGAGGACGTCCACCTGTCGGACGGCTCCACGGTGACGTCTTCGACGGTGCTGTCCGATGAGATCGTGGCACGGCTGCGCGACGACCCGTCGGTCACGCGGGTGCGCACCCGCTCGGTGCTCACCTGCGAGGCCGGCCACGGGGTCTGCGCCGCCTGCTACGGGCAGTCGCTCGCCACCGGGAGGATGATCGAGCTCGGCGAGGCGGTCGGGGTGATCGCGGCCCAGTCCATCGGCGAGCCGGGCACCCAGCTCACCATGCGGACGTTCCACACCGGTGGCGTCGTGGGAGAGGACATCACCCACGGCCTTCCGCGTGTGGTCGAGCTGTTCGAGGCCCGGACCCCGAAGGGCGCGGCGGTCCTCGCCCGCCACTCGGGCGTCGTCCGGATCGAGGACGAGGAGACGGGCCGCCGGATCACCGTGGTGGCCGACGACGGAACCGAGGAGTCCGCCGTGGTGCCGCCCCGGGCGCATCTCGAGGTGGTCGACGGCCAGGAGGTCGCCGCGGGCGACGCGCTCGTCGAGGGGCCGAAGGATCCCAAGGAGCTCCTCGAGGTCCGCGGCATCCGGGAGACCCAGCAGTACCTCGTCGAGGAGGTCCAGAAGGTCTACCGGGACCAGGGCGTGTCGATCCACGACAAGCACATCGAGCTGATCGTCCGCCAGATGCTCCGACG
>JASHYA010000028.1 GCA_030043315.1 Acidimicrobiales bacterium | reverse complement strand
GAGACGCCCCTTCGGGAGCCGTCCCTGCAGGAGGGGCACACCGATGAAAGCGAGCAGTTCCTGATGTCCGACGAGCAGACGTCCGCCCTCCTCACCGCCCCGCCCCGCCGGGCAGCGCTCTCCGACGAGGCGATGGGCACCTTCGACGAGGAGGGCACCTACCACCCGCGAGCCATCGTCGAGGACGACCTGACCGGGCAGTCCCTCGAAGACCTCATGGCCGGCACCATCGTCGAGTTCGACGACGGCGACCTGGTCGAGGGAACGGTGGTGAAGATCGACCGCGACGAGGTCCTGCTGGACATCGGCTACAAGTCCGAGGGCGTCATCCCCGCCCGCGAGCTCTCCATCCGCAACGACGTCGCCCCGACAGAGATCGTCTCGCTGGGCGACCGGGTCGAGGCGTTGGTCCTCCAGAAAGAGGACAAGGAGGGCAGGCTCATCCTGTCGAAGAAGCGTGCCCAGTACGAGCGGGCGTGGTCGACGATCGAGAAGCTGAAGGACGCCGACCAGATCGTGAAGGGCCCGGTGATCGAGGTCGTGAAGGGCGGGCTCATCGTCGACATCGGCCTGCGGGGCTTCCTGCCCGCGTCGCTCGTCGAGCTGCGCCGGGTGCGCGAGCTCCAGCCCTACGTCGGCCGCGTGATCGAGGCGAAGATCATCGAGCTCGACCGGAACCGCAACAACGACGTCCTGTCGCGTCGCGCGTGGTTGGAAGAGGCCCAGAAGGAACAGCGCGGCGACTTCCTCGCGAACCTGAAGCCCGGTGAGCGCCGGCGAGGGACCGTCTCTTCCGTGGTGAACTTCGGCGCCTTCGTGGACCTCGGAGGGATGGACGGCCTTGTCCACGTCTCCGAGCTCTCGTGGAAGCACGTGGACCACCCGTCGTCGGTCGTCCAGGTGGGCGACGTGATCACAGTTGAGGTGCTCGACGTCGACCTCGAGAAGGAGCGGATCAGCCTGTCACTGAAGGCGACCCAGACCGACCCCTGGCAGGAGTTCGCGGACAGCCACGAGGTCGGCCAGCTCGTCTACGGGCGGATCACCAAGCTGGTGCCGTTCGGCGCCTTCGTCCAGGTGGGCGACGGGATCGAGGGACTGGTCCACATCTCGGAGATGGCGGCGCACCACGTCGACATGCCCGAGCAGGTGGTCACCCCGGGCGAGGAGCTCTGGGTGAAGATCATCGACATCGATCTGCAGCGCCGCCGGATCAGTCTCTCGATCAAGCAGGCCGCCGAGGGCGGCGAGGTCTCCGAGGAGTACCGCGAGGCGTTCGGTGAGCACGCCTACGACGCCGAGGGCAACTACATCGGCGGGTACGACTACGCCGACGCCGGTGACTTCACGCCCGAGACCGAGGCGCAGGCTGCGTGGGCCGACTACGCCACGCAGGCATCGGCGGGCGGGACCGGACTGGCCCCGGCGGTAGAACCCGCGGAGGTCGCGGCGGCCGAGGCAAGCGCCCCGCACGAGGTGGAGCATGAGGAGGGTCAGGCCGATCTGGTGCCCGAGGTGGCGGCGCCCGAGGCTCCCGTCGCCGCGGCGGCCACAGCGCCCGAGGCTCCCGTCGCCGCGGCCACCGCGCCCGAGGCCCAAGCGCCCGAGGCTCCCGTCGCCGCGGCCACCGCGCCCGAGGTGGCAGCGCCCGAGGCCCACGAGGGCGTGGCTCCTGAGGCGGCCGTGACCCCCGAGGAGCAGCCCGGGAGCTGAACCTCGCCTCGGCGCGGGGTTGGGGGACACCATGGCCGTGCTCGCCCAGCGGCCGAAAGACCCGGTGCGCCCCGAGTGGCGGACAGGGCTGCTCGACGCCGGCCCGCTCGCCGTGGCCGGCATCGTGGCGAACGGGGGCAGCCTGCTCGTCACGCTGGTGCTCGCGCGCCTGCTCGTCACCCGCGACTACGGCGCGCTGAACCAGCTGATCGGCGTGTTCTTCGTGGTGTCCACGCCCGGCTCCGCCGTCCTCGTCGGCGTGGTCAGGCGGGTGACGCGGTGGGCGGGGTCGCCCGCCGAGGTGTCCCGATGGGGAGCCGAGCTCCACCGGCGCGCGACCTGGGCGTTGCTCCTGTTCGCTGCGGCAGTCCTTGGGTCCGGCCCCTGGGTCGGCTCACTCCTCGGGCGTCGTGACGCTTGCGGCCTCGACGCGATCGCGATCGCGATCGCGGGCGCGGTGTGGGTGCTCCTTTGCGTCGACCGGGGACTGCTCCAGGCGCACCGCGAGTACCGCCTGCTGTCGGGGAACCTGTTGCTCGAGGGCGCGGCGCGGACCGCCTTCATGATCGCATTCGGCGTCGCGGGGTTCGGCGTGACCGGCGTCGCAGTCGGCGTGCTCGTCGCCGAGCTCTGTACCGCGGTGCACGCACGAGTCGTGGCGAACCGTGCCTGGCGTGCGGAGGACGGCGCGCAGGGGCGCCGGCCGGCGGCTGGAGCGGTCGGCGACGCCGTGCGGAGCTGGTTCGGGGCATTGCGCCGGCGCGGCGGCCGGGGGTTCGGCCGCGACACCGTCGTACGTCGGGACGTCTTCGCGGCGGTCGTGGGGCTCGCGGCGATCGCGGTGCTCCAGAACATCGACGTGATCGCGATGGGGCGGGAGGCGCCGCGCGCGGCCGGGGCGTACGCGGCGGTGTCGGTGTCGAGCAAGGCGCTCGTCTTCGTTGCGCTCGTGGTCGCGGGCTATCTCCTGCCCGAGGCTGCGATCTCCCGGAGAGACGGCCGCCATGCGCTGCGGCAGCTCTCCGTCTCGCTCGCCGTGCTCGCGGCACCCGCGGCCCTGCTCGTCTTGGTCGCGGCGGCGGTGCCACGTCTGTTCCTCTCCACCGTGTTCTCGAGCCGGTACGTGTCGGCCTCCGGAGCCTTCCTGCCCCTCGCGCTCGCGATGGTCTGCCTGAGCGGCACGGTGATCATGACGATGTACCTGCTCGGCGTCGGGGACCGGCTGTTCGTCGTGGCACTCGTCGGAGCCGCTGCGCTGGCGACCGCTGCGGTCGCGCTGGCCGACGGGGTGCCCCGGACGACCGCGCGCGTGGACCTCGGCGTGCAGGCGCTCCTCTTGTGCTTGGCGGTCGGTGAGCTGGCCCGCGTCCACCGCGCGCGACCCTCGGGCTTGCCGGTGTCCGCGCCTGGAGCCAAGGATCTCTTCGACGTCCGTACGGCCGCAGCCGGTGCCGGTGCCGGTGACGCCGCCACCGCCGCCGCCGACACCGGCACTCTCACCGCTTCCGCGGGAACTGGGTCCGCCGGCACGCTGTCCGCCCGCGATGCCGGCGCCAGCACCACCGCCGCGGACTCCGACATCCGCCGTGCTACGGAACCGTCACCCTCCCAGTCCCGCTGATCGCGCTGTATGTCGCGAGGGCGGGCGTTGTTGTGTTCGTTGTGCAGACGCCCTTCTTGAAGGGCGCGATCTCGGCAAGGGTCGCAGTCATTGTGAAGAACCCCGTGATCCCCGCGTACGCCTTCGTCCCCGACACGATCGTGATCCGCCCGGTCGCGGTGAGCGAAATGGAACACGAGGCCTTATTAACTGTGGCGTGCGGGAACGCCGCTGTGATCGCTTTATTGAACGCGGCGATATCGACCAGGATCGTCCCCTTGGTCAACTCGAGGTTCCTGTATACCCCCTTGGGTGTCGGCTTGCCCTTGGCATTGGCCGCGAACACCTTTCCGTAGTCGGCGATGGTCCCGGTCAGGACAATCTTTCCTGGGTGCGATACCGATGTTGTCGTGCCGCTGGGCGTGACGAACGCCTTCTCTCGCCCGCTGACCTTCGCCCTCTGCCCGCCGGACGCCACCGTCACCGGTCCCAGCGCCACGAACAGCGCGGCTACACCCGCGCATGCGATAATTGCCCGTTTCAATGTTTCCCTCCCGCCGTTGAATTCATGTGAATAAAAGATCAAGAGCGGAGCCCCACCCCTGATTAAATTGATTGTGCACGCTCTCAGCGACCAAGTAAATACTCACTTTTGGGTACACGTCGGCGCTTCGAGCGCGATGTTGCCGATCGGAACGTTCCGACTCCGCTCCACATCAAGAGTGCGCGATGCAACGAATCCCCACCCTCTGCTCCCTGCCTCCTTTCTCGGGTTCCCTGGGATCGGGATGACCCGTCCCGTTTGCCCGCAAGGCGAGCAGGGCCCACCCGTTGGCCGCGCGTCCGTCGCAAAGGACGGCGAGGGAGATGCTGACGGTGAGGCGTCACAGCAACGTCACAGTCCGAGGGCCGGTCGGTGACGCGCAGCGGTCGATGCGGCCGGGCTCTCCCGGCGCCACTCGTCGACGCAAGCCCCACCCCCGGCCCGATGGTGGCCCAGGGGTGCACCTGCCCCGCACTTCGACGGTGGTCCGGCCGTCCGGCCGAGGTCCGCTGACCACCCGCCGGCCACATCGGGCCAACTCCGGCGCCCACCGGCGACACGCCCGATCAGATCGGCCCCTGTCGCCAGTGCGGAGGAGGAACTTGTCCTGGGCCACGGAGCCGGGAGTACGCTCCGGGCCGGTGACGCGGGCCGGGGGGCCGGATCGGAGATCCGGAGCCAAACGATGGTCGGTCCATCAGAGGACGACCCATTGACCACGCTGCTGAACGCGCCCGAGGGGGAACCGGTCGTCGGAGCGCTGGCCCCCACAGCGCCACTCGCACTCGCCCCCACGCAGTCCCCTGCACCCGCCCCCACACAGTCCCCTGCACCCCGGCTCCCACAAGCGTCCACAACCCCGACGCGCGAGTCCACGCTCCGCGCCATCGCCGCCGAGAGCGGTCTCGAGCAGGTACGCATCGTGGCGTGGCGCGACCTCAACGATCCGGAGGCGGGTGGGTCGGAGTTCCACGCGCACCGGATCGCGTCCCTCTGGGCGTCCGCGGGGATCGGCGTCGAGCTCCGGACCTCCGCCGTCCCGGGGGCCGCACGGTCCCTCGAGCGCGAGGGGTACCAGGTGCGCCGGCGCGGCGGTCGCTACGGCGTCTTCGCGAGGAGGGGCCTGGAGGAGCTGCTCCGGCCTCGCCGTGCAGGGGAAGGACTGGTCGAGATCTGGAACGGCATGCCGTTCTGGTCGCCGCTGTGGTTCCGCGGCCCACGCGTGGTCTTCCTCCATCACGTCCACGCCGAGATGTGGCGGATGGTGCTCCCGCGGTGGATGGCACGCGTCGGCGAGGCCACCGAGAAGCGCGTCGCCCCTCCGATCTACCGCTCCACCCGCGTCGTCACCCTCTCGGAGTCCTCGCGGGCGGAGATCGTCGACATGCTCGGTCTCGACCCACAGAGGGTGACGGTCGTGCCGCCGGGTGTGGAGCCACGCTTTTCGCCTGGCCCACCGGGCGCGCGCTCGCCCGAGCCACTGGTCGTCGCCGTCGGCAGGCTCGTGCCGGTGAAGCGTTTCGACCTCCTCATGCGGACCCTCTCGCTGGCCAGGCGATCGGTGCCGTCGCTCCGGGCGGTGATCGTCGGGGAAGGGTACGAGCGCCAACGCCTCCACGCGCTCCGGCGCGAGCTGGGGGCGACAGCGTGGGTGTCGCTCCCGGGTCACGTCGGTGACGACGAGCTGGTGGCCCTCTATCGCAGGGCGTGGATCGTCGCGTCGATGTCCCGACGTGAGGGGTGGGGGATGACGCTCACCGAGGCCGGCGCGTGCGGCACGCCCGCCGTCGCCTCCGACATCGCGGGCCATCGCGACGCCGTCGTGCACGGCCGGAGCGGGCTCCTCGCCGACGGCGAAGCGGAGATGGGTGGGGCGATCGCCCGGATGTTGGGGGACGCCGACCTGCGCGCCAGGCTCGGCGCGGGCGCCCTCGTCCACGCGCGGAGCTTCACGTGGGAAGCCGCGGCACGTGGCGCCCTCGAGGCGCTCGCGGAGGAGGCCTGTTGGGCGTCGGACTATCCGCTGCCGTTGCGCGCGGGTGTCGTGGCGTAGTCGACGACCGCGTCCGCACCGAAGAACGCCACCGCCATCGCTGCCAGCGTCGCCGCGTCGTCGTACGCGGCGGGCCAGCTCCCCCCGGCTGCGGCCGGGTGGAGGATCTGGCCGACCACGACCAGGGCGCCCGCGGCGAGGAGGAGCCCGACCGCCGCGGCCGCTCCCAGGAGCCTCAGCCGCCGGAAGGTGAGTCCCGCCGCCACTGCGACGGCGAGCGCGACGCCGGCGTAGGGGGTGGTGATCGCCGCGCCCAGCGCGCCGGTCACCACTGCGACGGCGGCGACCGTCCACCACCGGAGGTGTCGGCCTCCGTGCCCGCCGGCCGGCAGGGCGAGCACGGGCTCGGAGGGCGCCGGCGCAGGTGCACAGGGCGCGAGCTCCCGCGCACCCGCCCGTCGACGGCGTCGCCTGCGCCACGGCACCGCGGCGAGCGCGGCGCACACGAGGATCGAGACGCCGGAGATCACGATCCCCGTCCACGCCCAGCGCTGCGGCGCCCAGACGAGCGAGACGGTGAAACCGTCACCGGCTCGCACGCCCAACGCGCGGAGGTCCGCCCCGCTCACCTGCCAGCCGTTGGCGAAACCGTCGACGAGCTCCGGCGCGCCAAGTGTCACGGCGTGCGAGCCCGGGGCCGCGTCGGGACCGGGCGTGGCGACCGCGCGCCAGCCCGCGTCGAGGCTCTCGCCGAGCACGAGCTCGAAGGGGCTCGTCGCGTGGTGGACGCCCAGGGACCAGGAGGTCGCCGACGTCTCGTGGGCGTCGACGGTGGGTGCCGCACCGGGTACCGGCGCGCTCGGCGCCGCGGCACTCGCCGGAGCGCCGCCGCCCGCGGGGGAGCTCAACGTGAGCTCGTCGACGTTCCATCCCGGCTCGTCCGGCACCACGGCGGCTGTCGTCCCGTCCACCGGCGCCGTCGCCAGCGCGCTCTCCACCACGTGGTGGCCGGCCGAGAGGTGGATGCCGTGCGCGTCGGCGCCGCAGGGTTCGATCTTCACCTGGCCGTCGTCGAGCGCGGTCGCCGTCGAACCGACGACCTTGACTGTCACGGGGTGGCCGTCGATGGTGAGCAGGTCCGACTGGCACGTGCCTGGCAGGACGGCCAGGGGCGGCGGGACGCGCAAGCCGGGGATGCCCACCTCGGCGATCCCGAGCGGGAGGGTCCCGGTGCGCGACCCGTCGGCGAGGACGTCCTGCTCCCACCGGACCCTGCCGAAGCTCACCCGGACCACTGTGCCGGTGACCGGGGGGAACGACACCGGCACGGTGACCGTCGTCCCCGGCACGGCGCTCCTGCGGATGCGGGGCAGCGCGACGTGGCGCTTCTCGGTGCGGCCGGTCGTTGCTGTCGTCGCGGTCACGGTCAATCCCTCGGGGACCGAGTGACGCCGGTCGGCGACCACGGTGAGCGACAGGTGGTCGAAGGTGATCGGGGAGGGGAGCCGGTACCGGAGCCAGGCGCCGCCGACGTCCTTGCCACCGAACCCCGTCTGCCACACCGTGGCGGGGTTGCCGTCTGCCGCCGCGGAGGCGGTGTCCCCGAGCGCGCCTGTGAGGCGGCTCGACGACGTAGCGACGACGCCCGAGCCTGT
>JASHYA010000027.1 GCA_030043315.1 Acidimicrobiales bacterium | reverse complement strand
CCCGAGACCATCGCCCGGATGGGCGTCGCGCACGTGCCGGAGGGCCGCGGGGTCATCGCCGAGTTGACGGTCGACGAGAACCTCCGTCTCGGCACGTTCCACGGGCTCCGGCGGGGCGAGCGGCGAGCCGCGATCGACGGGATCTACGGGCGCTTCCCGCAACTCGGGGACAGGCGTCACCGGTCCGCCTCGACCCTTTCGGGTGGCGAGCGTCAGATGCTGGTCATCGGCCGCGCGCTCGTCTCCCGGCCCCGCTTCCTGCTGCTCGACGAGCCCTCGCTCGGCCTGTCGCCGATCGTGACGGCGCAGCTGATGGCCACCCTCCGGGAGCTGGCGACCGGCGACGGACTGGGCGCGGTCCTCGTCGAGCAGAACGCGAGGAGCGCGCTCTCGATCGCCGACTGGGCGATCGTGCTGAACCTGGGGAGGATCGTCGTCGCCGACGAGCCCGCGCGGCTCGCGGCCGACGCCGACCTCCGCCGCCACTACCTGGGGTTCTGATCGTCATGGAGCTCTTCGTCAACATCCTCTTGAGCGGGGTCGCCCAGGGCATGGTCTTCGCCGCCGTCGCCCTCGGCCTCGTGCTCATCTCGCGGGCCACCGGCGTCATCAACTTCGCCCAGGGCGCGCTGGGGATGTTCACGACCTTCATCGCGTTCAGCCTGCTCAGCAGCGGCGTCGGCTACTGGGCGGCGTTCGTGGCCGCACTCGCCATCGGCTTCGCCTCCGGCGCCGTGATCGAACGCACCCTCATCCGCCCCCTGCAGGGCAAGCCCGCGCTGAACCCGGTGATCGTCACCATCGGTCTGCTCGTCGTGCTCGAAGGGGTCGCCGGGAGCATCTGGGGCAACGTGGCGAGAGGCTTCCCCGCGGCCTTCTCCCAGAAGGGACTGGTCATCGGCACCACCCGCGTCGCCTTCTCGCACTTCGACGTGTTCATCGTCTGTGCCGTGGTGGTGCTGGTCCTCGCGATCGTGGCCCTCTTCCAGTGGACGGACCTCGGGCTGCGCATGCGGGCCGCCGCGTTCGCCCCGGAGGTGAGCCGGCTGCTCGGGGTGCGCGTCGGGCGCCTCTTCACCTTGGGCTGGGCGCTCGCCTGCGCCGCGGGCTCGCTCGCCGGCCTGCTGGTGGCGCCCCTCAGCGCCTTCAGCCCGTACTACATGGACCTCAATCTCGTCTACGGCTTCACCGCCGCGGTCCTCGGGGGGCTGGTGAGCCCGGTCGGCGCGCTCGTGGGCGGGTTGGTCACCGGGCTCGCCATCGCCTTCGTCGGCGGCTACATCGGCCCCGATCTCCAGCCGATCGCCGCCCTGGCCCTGCTGCTCCTCGTGCTCATGGTCCGGCCGCAGGGGCTCTTCGGCACGACCGAGGTCCGGCGGGTGTGAACACCGCCTCCACGCGCCCGATGGTCGACGCGGCGGCATCCAGGCCGCCGGGAGCCGGGATCCGCGCGCTCGCCGCGAGGCTGCGGCTCCCGAGCCAGCCGCTCGTGCGCCACCTGATCCTCTTCGTGCTCGGCGCGGCGTTCTTCTACGTGCTCACCGTCAACGTGGGCGCCTTCAACGACTACCAGATCGGCGAGATCGCCGTGTACGCCATCGTCCTCGGCGGGCTCAGCCTCCTCACCGGGCTCAACGGCCAGTTCTCGCTCGGCCAGGGTGCCTTCATGATCATCGGCGCCTACACGCTCGCCCTCCTCCAGCTCCACGCGCACGTCGGGCTCGTGGGCGAGCTCGTCCTCGCCACGTTGATCGCGGCCGCCGCCGGAGTGGTGGTGGGGGTCCCCGCCGCGCGGCTCAGCGCGCCCTACCTCGCCGGCGTCACGCTCATGCTGGCGCTCGGGCTCCCCCAGCTGTCCGCCCAGTACGGGTCGGTGTTCGGCGGCGAGCAGGGTCTCACGACGACACCGCCCGTCGCCCCGGGGTCGCTCAGCTCCGAGCTGTGGCTCACCTGGATCCAGCTCCTCTGCGCCCTGGTGGTCCTCGTGCTGCTGGCCAACCTCGTCCGCAGCCGGTTCGGGCGGGCGTTCCGCGCCGTGCGCGACGACGAGATCGCGGCGGCGGTCAGCGGCATCCACGTGGCCCGGACCAAGGTGCTGGCGTTCGCGGTCAGCGCCGGGTGCGCCGGACTGGGAGGGGCGCTGCTCGTCCTCTCGACGGGCGTCGTGAACAGCGGCGAGTTCCCCCTCTCCCTCTCGATCGCGCTCCTCGCGGCCATGGTCCTCGGGGGCGCCGGCTCGTTGGTCGGCATCTGGTGGGGCGCGGTCGCCCTCGTCTACATGTCGACATGGAGCACGTCGCTGTCACAGCACCTGTCGCTCGGCACCTCGGCGGCCGCCTACCTGTCGGACGCCTTCTTCGGCGCGGTCCTCGTCGTGGCCATGCTGGTCGCGCCGACCGGCATCCAAGGTGGGCTCGGATGGATCGGCCGGCGCCTGTGGCACGTGGTGGCCGGATCCCCGCTCCCTCCGTCGCCGGGGGCGCGCGTCGCGACGGCCGGGGCCGTGCCGGGCGCACAGGCCACGGACTCCGTCGACCACGCGAGCCCGCCACCGGACGCGACACCCCGTCCGGGCCCGGAAGCCGAAGAGCTCGAAGCGAAAGACCTGGAAACCAAAGAGAGGAGCAGACAATGAAGTTCCGGAAACACCGGCCGGTGGGGCATCGGTGGGTGGTGGCAGTAGGCACCGCGTTCGCGATGCTGTTGGCGACGGGTGGTGTCGTCGTCAGCAGCACCGTCGCGCGCGCGGCGAGCACAACAGGAGTCACCAGCACGAGTGTGACGATCGGGGCCACCGTGCCGTTGACCGGGCCGGCTGCGCCCGGCTACTCGGAGATCGCGCCCGCCGTGGACGCGGTGTTCAAGTGGGCCAACGCCCACGGCGGCGTCTACGGGCGCAAGATCAAGTACATCTACTTGAACGACAAGTACGACCCGACGACAACGGCCACCCTCACGCGCAAGCTCGTGCTCGACGACCACATCTTCGCCGACGTGGGGTCACTCGGGACGCCCACCGACCTGGCCATCCAGAAGTACCTGAACACCGAGAAGGTGCCGCACCTCTTCATCGAGTCCGGATGCAACTGCTGGAGCACATCCAAGTACCCCGCCACGACCGGCTGGCAGCCTCCGTACACGGTGACAGGCAAGATCCTCGGCTACTACATCGAGAGCCACTTCAAGGGCAAGAAGATCGGTGAGCTCTACCAGGACACAGAGTTCGGTCAGGACTTCATCAAGGGCATCAACAAGGAGGTGCCGTCGTCCGAGGTCGTGAGCAAGCAGAGCTACGACGTGACAACGCTCTCGGGAGCCATGACGACCCAGATGTCCGCGCTCAAGGCCGCAGGCGCACAGGTGGTCGTGATGGCGACGATCCCGGCGGCGACGGCGCTCGCGATGCTGCCGGCGGCTGCCATCGGCTTCACCCCGCAGTACGTCCTTGACAACGTCGGCGCAGACCCGCCGACCGTGGGCCCGCTGCTCTCGGCGTACACCACAGCAGCCACCCACACAAAGAAGGCGGCAGCCGCGGCGACCGCGCTCATGAACGGCGCGATCACCGCCCTGTACCAGCCACCGGAGAGCACAGCGGCCAACCCGTGGATCCAGGTGGAGAAGAAGATCCTCCAGAAGTACACACCGACGCTGTGGGCCCAGCACGGCCTCGACGGGGACACCGAGTACGGCATCGCGCTCGGCTACACCTTCGTCCAGGCCCTCAAGGCCGCCGGCAAGAACCTGACCCGGACAAGCCTCATCAAGGCCATCGACACCAAGGCCAGCACCTTCAAGACCCCGGGCTTCGTGCCGCTCAACTACTCCAAGACCGTGCACTACGGCTTCGAGGGGGGAGAGGTCACGGAGGCCACCACCTCGGCGGGCACCTTCAAGACGCCCGTCGGGACGTGGCCCGGCACCAAGGTCTTGAGCCCGGTGTACGTCACCACAGTGGGCAACGGTCCCGTGAAGGTGTACCACGGCACGGAGCCCGCGGTGCCGACGACACTGAGCAAGACCGCCTGACCCAAGGCGCCTGACGGTCCGGCTTCCGCGCCCGGCCCCCCAGCCCCCCGGGTGGCCGTGGCGCGGAGCCGGCGTCCCTCGGGGCGCCGACGCCGATGTCCGATTCCCGCCAGACCCGAGCGCGCTGCGGCGCGACGATGGCGGTGTGGTGGAGGACTTCGAGCACTGCTACCGGGCCGTCCAGTCGCGCGACCCGCGCTTCGACGGGTGGTTCTTCACCGCCGTCTCCACGACCCGGATCTACTGCCGGCCGAGCTGCCCCGCGCGGACGCCCGCACGCGCGCACGTCCGCTTCTACCCGAGCGCGGCGGCAGCCCAGCAGGCCGGGTTCCGGGCCTGTCTGCGGTGCAGGCCGGACGCCGTCCCGGGCTCGCCGGAGTGGAACGTCCGTGCGGACGTGGTCTCGAGGGCCATGCGGTGCATCGCCGACGGGGTCGTCGACCGTGAAGGCGTCGCAGGGCTCGCCGCGCACCTCGGTTACGGCGTCCGCCACATCCACCGGATGCTCGCCACCGAGGTCGGTGCCGGCCCTCTCGCGCTCGCCCGCGCGCAACGCGCCCAGACCGCGCGGCTGCTCGTGGAGACGACCGAGATCGGCA
>JASHYA010000266.1 GCA_030043315.1 Acidimicrobiales bacterium | reverse complement strand
CATGCCCCCCACTCCTGTCTCCAAGGCCCGTCTTTTCGACGAGCACCCGTGCTGCCTGTCGGTGTGTCCTGCCTCGCAGCGTCGCGGAACCGTAACACTGCCGGGCGCAGGAGACAAGGCGCCTCGGGGGGCACCCCGGCCGAGGCATCCCGCCGCCCAGACCCACCGAGACGGGCTCTGGACGCGGAACGGCCCGGGCACCCCTCCACCCTTGGGTGAAAGGGGCCCGGGCCGCCCCGGCTCAGAAGCTCGCTGCGATCACGACCAGTGGAATGTGGCCGGTGTCAGCGTGTCCAGCGGGTCCATCGGGGCGACGCCCTCCAGGCCCTTGTGCACCTCGTAGAGGCGGACGCCACTGTTCTCAAAGACGTAGGGGAGCTTCTTCATCTCCCAGTTCTCGTACTTGTAGAGCGCTGTTGTCCCACCGGACAGCGACTGAAGGATCAGCGTTGTGCTGGTCTTTGTCTTCCAGCTGCCCGAGTTGGACGCCGATCCGGCCTCGAGCAGCTCTGTCCCGGTCGGGTCGATCCCCGGCGAGTACAGCCAGGCGCCCCAGTCGTTCATCTCCCACTTGCAGCCCTTCGCGCACGGGAGTGCCTCGCCGTAGACGGTGTTGAACGTCCCGCTCGAGAGGTTGACGTGGATCCCGGCCTCAGACCACGCGCTCTTCAGCACGTTGTTGACTGTCTTGAGGATCGACGGCTCGGTCGAGTACACGAGTGTGAAGTTCAGCTTCGCGCCCTTCTTGATGCCCTTTCCGCACTTGCCGGGACCTGTCCCGGGCTTCGCGCAGGTGTCGGTACCACCGGACACGACTTTCCAGCCGTGGCTCTTCAACAGCGACTTGGCCGCGGACACGCTGTACGGGTAGGGGTTTTTGTACGCTGTCTTCGAGAGGTACTGGCTCTTCACCACGTCGGGGATCATCCCGTAGTTGGGAATCCCGTAGCCCTTGTCGAGCCTGCTCACGAGCAGTGTCTGGTCCACCAGGTGCTGCATGGCCTGGCGGAAGTAGAGCTGGCGGAAGATCGGCCCGGCGTTGCCTGTGTCACCGGTCGAGTTGAAGTTGTACGGGAAGTATGTGATCTGCCATGTGCCCGAAGGTGCGAGGGTGTATGTCGCCGAGAGCCTCGGGACGTTCGGTCCGACCACCGGTGGGGAGCCGGGCTTGCCGATCTTCTTCGCCGGTGCGGTCAGCTCTGTGAGGCCGAGGTGGCCGACGTCGAGTGTGCCGCTGGCGAGGGCGTCGAACATCGCCGATGTCGACGTGTAGGCCTTGTCGATGTACTCCTTGATCTTCGGCTTGTTGGGGCCGGAGTACTTCGAGTTCGGCACCATCGTGAAGCCCACTGTGGCGGTGAAGGATGTGAGCTTCCACGGTCCGTCCACGACCTTCCAGAGCTTGCTCGTCGCGTACGTCGGGAAGGCGTCGATCGTCTCCTTGGGGTTTGTCGGGTTGAACCCGGACTGCTCCGACAGGAAGTCGTAGACGGCCTTGCACTTGGCGGCGTTCGCGCCCTTCGCTGTGGTGGTCGTGAACGGGGCCGCGGCGCAGCCGCCGGAGCCGGGAGCCCCGGTGAGCGAGGTCACTGTCCAGGCGAGCGGCAGCGGCGTGATCATCGCCAGTTGGTCGTAGAGGAACCAGTGCGGGTTCACCGGGTGAGCCATCGTGAGCGTGAACGTCGTCGAGCTTGTGGCCTTGATCGACTTCACGGTTGTCGGAAGGCCGGCGGGGAAGGTGCCCCCGTAGGCAGCGGGACTCTGGTGCCACATGTTCATCCAGAGCATGATGTCTGTGACGTCGACCGACTCTCCGTTCGACCACTTGTAGTTCTTCAGCGTGATCTTGATGGTCGAGTTGTGGTTGGAGAACTTCGGAGCGTCAGCGAGCGACAGCTTGTAGTCGACTGTGATCGAGTCGTGGCTGCCGAACCAGTAGAGCGGCCGGTACATGTAGTACTGGAAGTAGGTGATGTTCGCCACGGAGAAGTGCGCGAGTGTCGCCAACGGGAAGATGTAGTTCGGAGGCGACCCTGTTTGGCCTGCGTCGATGACCACTGTCTTCTTCACCGACGCCCCGGATGGCGCCGTCACGGCGGAGACCGTCAGGCCCAGGCCGACCATGCCGGCGCACGCAATGACCGTGGCGATCCATCGCCCTCTCTTGAATCGTTTCCGCATTCCCCCGCTCCTTTGTCTTTGTTCCCTGCCTCCGCGTCACCGTGCACGGTGACGCCGCACACGACCGACAGGAGGTCTAGCTGGATGGTCCACGCACTGCTCGTGGGTCCGTGGGAGGACGGGTCCCGAGCAGCCTTAGCGAAACCGTAACACAGAGAGCCGAAAAACTGCAATCGGGCTCGAACGATCTCGCCGGCCTCGTGCGGGACGCCGGCCCTCGCACGAAACTGACCTTGTCACCTGGTCCGATGCGGGTGCGCCACCCGTCGGACGGAGCTCACTCGAGGCGCCGACGAACGGCTCCGGCCTCCTCATCGAGGCGGGCGAGCACTCCGGGGACGATCCGGCGTTCGGCCATCCCGCCGACGACCGGGAGCGCGACGACGAGCTCGCCCTCCAGGCGGCGGAGCGTGTCGAGCGCCACCTCCCCGTCGGAACCGTCGGCTGGTTCCGCCTCCACCTCGAAGACGAAGTCGGCACGACCGTGCAGTGCATGGGGGTTGGCCTCCGCCGCGAACTCGAGCCGGCCGCCTGAGTCCCCGAGCAGATGCACCTCTTGTGACCACGTCAACCGTTCGCCTCCGAGCAGACGGAGCGCCACGGCGTCGAGGTTCCCCGTGAACTCGTAGCGCAGGACAAGCCCCCTTTCTCGGGACGACTCCTCCGGCTGACCGCGGGGCGGCGCCCCCAGGTCAGGGCCGGGGTCCCGAATGGAGCGCACCTCGAGCAGTCGGAGATCTGGGAGCTCGAGCTCCCGGTAGAATTCGGGATCGCTCAGGATGGCGGCGACCGCGTCGGGCGGACCGGGAAATCTGTGCTCAGCATTGAACCGCACCGCAAGACAGTACGGCC
>JASHYA010000265.1 GCA_030043315.1 Acidimicrobiales bacterium | reverse complement strand
CTCGGCGTGCCAGTCGACATCGAGCGAGAACCGGTTGGCGCTGAGCAGCTCCTCGCGCGCCTCGCCCTGGTGGGTGCCCGCGACGTACGCAGTCGAGACGGCGATGAGGTGGACGCCCTCGGTGCGCTCCGCCTCGGCGCGGGCGGCCCGGAGCGCGGCCGACACCCGGGACGGTCCGAGCAGGTTGATCTCGACGGCCTGGTCGAGTGGGGCGTCGAAGCTGACGGTGGCGGCCGAGTGGACGACCACGTCGCACGAGGCGAGGAGCAGCCGGCCCTCGGTGTCGAGGCCGAGCCCGTCGCGGCTCACGTCTCCTGCGACCGCCACGACGCGGCTCGCCACCTCCTCGAACCGGTCGCCGAGCTCGCCCCGGAGCCGGTCGAAGCAGTCGTTGCGAAGGATCTCGCGGGTCGCGCGCTCGGCGGCGCTCGCCCTGCGGCCCGGGCGGACGAGCACGACGACCTGCGCGTCGGGGACGCTGCGCAGGATGCGCTCGACGAGCGCAGTCCCGAGGAACCCGGTCCCCCCGGTGACGAAGAACCGCTTGCCGGCGAGGGTGGCGGCGATCGGCATCCCACTGGTCTACCACCTGGTAGGCGTCGTTGTCTACCATTTGGTAGGGAGATGGGCTAGCCTTCCGGAGGTGGCCGCGGTGGCGACGACGCCGACGCGCGAACGGATCCTGGACGCCGCCCTCGTGGCGTGGGGGACCCGCGGGTACGAGGCGACCTCGCTCGACGTGCTGGCGGCCGGCCTCGGGATCACCAAACAGTCGATCCTCTACTGGTACCCGAGCAAGGAGGCGCTCCTCGACGCGCTGATCGCCCGCAGCGCACAAGAGCTCGCCGGAGCGATGAACGCCGCGCTCGAGGGCGCCGGCAACGGCTGGGCCAAGGTCGAAGCGGTGGTGCGGTCGGTCTTCCGGCTCGCGGCGCGCCGGCCGGAGCTGCTCGGCCTCGTGCGTGAGGTGTCCCGGCTCGGACCACCCGCCGCGACCAGGATGACGCTCGAGCTCCAGCCGCTCGTCCGCCGCGCATCGGAATTCCTCGAGACGGAGATGGACGCCGGGCGGATGCGGCGCCACGACCCGAACCTGCTCCTTCTCGCGATCTACTCGACCGTGATCGGCATGGTGACCGAGGTTGACGTGCTGCGGGCCTTCGGCGAGGAGCCGACGGCACGGTCACTCGTGCGCCGTCGCACCGACGTGCTGCAGCTGCTCCGCTCCGCGCTCATGACCGGCTGAGATCCGCCAAGAAGCGGGCTCAGCGTGGGGTAGCCCTTCAGCCGGCGGGAGGTGCCACCTTCTTCTTCGGCGGCGACTTCGGGGTGTACCGCTTGTTCGCCGTCGGGGGCTTGCGGGTTGTCCCGGTGTCCGCGCCCTTCCCCTTCCGACTGCGCGGCGCCGTCGACTTCGCCCGGCGCGTCGAGCCGCGGGGTGGAGGCGGGGTCCATCCTGTCAACGCCGACTTGGCCGTCGGGGCCCCGTACTTCTGGGTGCGGTACGCCCTCAGCATGATCCATCCGCCCGCCGCACCGTAGGGGACGAGGATGAACAGGGACCCGAACGCGAGGCCGGTCATCACCATGGCGAACGCGAGCGGCGCACGCCGCCGGATCCGCACGGTGACGTAGATGGCCGTTGCGAGGACGAGCGACACGACGAGCGGGAGGATGTAGTGGCTGGCGGGGTAGATGCCGTCGCAGGACTTGCTCGAGGCTACGTAGTGGAGATTCGTGATCCCGAGGACGGACCCACACTTTTTGTCCTTGGGCTTGACTGTGGTCAGCACCGAGGTCTTCGTCACCATGTACGGCACGTTGGCGTAGATCGCGAGCACGAACCCCAGCACCGACGCGGCGATGCCCAGCTTGCGTTCGGTCGGGTCGACGCGGGAGATGCGCGTACGCTTCTCGTCGTCGGTCATTCGCGAGAAGTCGACGTCCTCCGGCTTGGCCGGCGGCTTCGGCGCAGCGGGTCGGACGAACGTCTGGGAGAGCCGCTGCCAGGCGGTCGTCGGTCCTGAAACGTCGTCTCCGAGTGTGATCAGTCCTGTGTCACCCCTCGGCATACCTCGGCAAGGCTACCGGGCGTAGCCGGCGACGGCAGTTCGAGTCTCCGGGAGCCGGAGCTCGTCGGCGGCTCGAGGACCTCCCCTGCAGCGGCGGGGGCCCAGTCCGACGGCGCGCTATCGTCGTCCGACCGCTCCGGATTCGGCACGGCACCACGGGCGCTTAGCTCAGTTGGTTAGAGCGCAGCCTTCACACGGCTGAGGTCGGAGGTTCGAGTCCTCTAGCGCCCACCGCAATTTGTATTACGTTTCGTGATACACTGCTGAGCATGGCGCAAGCGGTGTCTGTTCGGTTGGACGACGAAGTGCAGCGAGCACTCCGAACGCTAGAGGCGTCGGGGATGAGCCGGTCGGAGGCGATCCGCAAGTCCATCCTCGACGCCGCTTCGGCGCTGCGGCGGCGCGAGGCGCTGCGGACCGAGGTGGCAGCGCTCGAAGCCGACGAGGCGGATCGGCGCGAGATGCAAGAGGTGGCATCGCTCATGGAGAGCCTTCGTGCAGAGGGGTGACGTCTACGAACTCCGTCCGCCTCGGCGGTCTGGCCATGAGCAACAGGGTCGACGTTTCGGCGTCGTGGTGCAGTCAGATGCCCTCCTGCCCCGCTCGGTCGTCCTGATCGCCCCGACGTCGTGTAGCGCCCGGCCGGCCAGCTTCCGACCCGAGGTAGTGATCGAAGGCGAGACCACGAAGGTGTTGGTCGAGCGGATCGGCGCTGTAGATGTCAACCGTCTTGGAGAGCACGTCGGCCTGACGAGCCCGGAGGAGATGTGGGGGATCGATGAGAGCCTGATGACCGTTCTCGGGTTGCACTGATCGGGTCGGACAGAGCGCCAAGTCGTTCCCGCAGCTCACGAAAGTTTGAATAGGAGATCGTCTTCTCCGCTCTAGCGCCCACTCGCGAGAAGCCCTTACGTCGCCATTCGAACCGCGGTCGTGATCGGTGACCCAGTTCCAGGTTCGCAGGACATCTCTCGGCTCTCGTCGAGCAGATAGCTGGACCGGTCAACCCCTGGTTGCGACCCGACCGCTCTCCCGACATCATGCAACGGCCCGTGCGACGTCTCTAATCACGGCCCTCGATGACGACGATGACCGGGTCAGAGCGGCGACACCGAACTGAACTGAATCCACCCCTACCCGCCTCCCCCGAAAGGGACCACCCCAGCGGATGCTCCGGTGCCTCGGCAACCGCGCCCGTGCGCTTCTTCGTGGGACATGATGGTGTCGTCGAGTCGAGAGTGGAGGAGATGCCCGTGACCACCACGCTGGACGACACGATGCGCGCGGTCGTGGATGCCCTTGACGGAGCGTTGGGGTGCGCGGTGATCGACGTCCGCAACGGTGAGTTGCTCGGCGTGGCGCACAACGTCGACTACTTCAACCAGACCTACCTCGACGCGGTCGCAGCCGCGTCCGTGCAGATGTTCCGTGGCACGACGGTGACGTACGTCGAGCGGTTGATCTCCGAGCGCCGTGGCGTGTCGCCCGAGCACATGATCGAGGAGGTTCAGATGACGACGGGGCGCACGTACCACTTCATGATGACCCTCCCCAACCATCCGGAGGCTGTCCTGATCCTGATCACTAACCGCAAGGCGAACGTCGGCATCAGCTGGGCCGCGTTGCGGCGCACCGTGCTCGAGGTCGAACCGATACTCGAGGCCGAGGATCGCTGAGAGGGAAACAGCCGTCGTGCCCACCACCCCTGCTCAGGAAGCGGACGCGCTCGCCACCGCGACCGGCGAGCGCTTCGACCGGGTGATCCGGCTCACCCAGGCCATCTTCAGTGCCCCCATCGCCGCGCTCAACCTGGTCGGCGAGCGCGAGCAGCACACGGTCTCGGCCGTCGGCGCACCGGTGCGCTCCTCACCAGTCGGCGAGTCCATCTGCCAGTACACCGTGCAGCAGCCGAACATCTACGAGGTATCCGACCTTCGAGCCGACCCGACGTTCGCCGATCATCCGGTCGTGGCCGGCCCGCCCCGGTTGCGGTTCTACGCCGGCGTGCCCTTGAAGGCGCCGAGCGGGCAGAGAGTCGGGGCGCTGTGCATCCTCGATCTGGTGCCCCGCGAGCTTGGCTCGATGGAACTGGCCATGCTGGCCGACCTCGGCGCAGTGCTCGAGCGGGAGCTCGCTGTCGAGGCCGAGATGCAGCACGCCGGCGAGGTGCAACGGCATTTGCTTCCGGCCGGGCCGCCTGAGGTCTCCGGACTGGAGATGGCGGGGCTGGTGCAGCAGGCGCGGGAGGCTGGCGGCGACTTCTACGACTGGCAGGTGCTCGCGTCCCATGACGGGGGGCACGCGATCGTGCAAGTGGCGTTGGCGGACGTGATGGGCAAGGGCCTCTCGGCGGCGCTGCTCGCCTCGGAGGTGTGGGCGGTGCTTCGCACCCACTCGCGGTATGTGACGCTCGACGAGTCCATCGGCCGGACGTGGGAGACCACCGAACCCAGCCTGAGCAGCAACGCCGCGTTCGTCACGCTGTGGGCCGGTCGAATCGACTCGCGCGACGGCAGGCTGAGCTACGTCGACGCAGGGCATGGCCTGGCCGCGATCGCCTCTGCCCGAGGAGCGCGCCGCCTCGCCCAGCGCAACCTGCCCCTGGGCCTGCCTGCGGTCGACGACTGGAACGCCGACACCGACGTGATCGCCCCCGACGAGGTGCTGGTGATCGTCAGCGACGGCGTCTACGACGTGTTCGGCTCGGTGGAGGCGGCCATGATCGCGCTCCAGCGCGCCGCCGATCGCGCCGAGTCGGCCGGCTCGCTGGTCCACGAGATCATCGACTATGCCGCGAGCCATGGCGCGACCGACGATCTCACCGCTGTCGTCATACGTCGCATCGGCGAGAGGGGGTAGAAACACTCACATGGAGCTCACGGAGAACAGGACAGACCGCTACGTCGTGCTCATGCCCAAGGGGAAGTTCAACTTGATCAGCGCCCCATCTGCCAAGGCGCACATCGACGCGCTGGTGGCGGCGGGGCAGTCCAGGATCGTCGTCGACCTGTCCGGCGTCGACTTCATCGACTCCTCCGGGCTGGGCGCACTCATCGGAGCTTTGAAATCTGCCCGCCTGGCCTCAGGCGACGTGCGTATCGCGGCGGCCGGTGAGCAGGTAAGAGCCGTGTTGTCCCTGACGAACCTCGACCGGATCCTGGTGCCTTTCGAGACCGTGGAAGCGGCGGCACATGGCTGGTGAGAAGGGGGGCGGTGAGTACGCGTTCGAGGGTCTCGCGGTGCCCGAAGAGCTGGGCCGGGTCCACGATCTGCTCGCCCAGGCGGCGGTCGAGCATCCCGAGGTGCCCTCGAGAGACTTGATGCTTTTCGAGACCGCGGTCATCGAGATCGCGAACAACGTGGTCGAGCATGGCCGGCCGCACGGCCAGGTCTCATGGCGGATGACGGTGATGATCGGCGAGGACGCGATCGAGGCCGACCTCTACGACAGCGGCGCAGAGTTCGGCGTCGACCTCCACGCCGTCATGCCCGACGTGGAGGCGGAAGGAGGACGCGGGTTGGCGATCGCCGAGGCGGTCCTGGACGGCATAGAACTCGAGCACTCGAAGGAGGGAAACCACTGGCGGCTGATGCGGCGCTTCACGGCAAGCTGAGACGGGCCGGTCGGTCCGTCTCGTTTCGGTGGTTCGCTGCTGCACGCGAGCTCGGTGACGAACGTCACCCAGACATGATGGGGATGGATTGACCGCTCCGGTGTTCCAGTCCGAGCCAACGCTCGGTCGTCAGATGTCGCACGGTCGCTTGCTGGCGATCCGCATCCTGACCATGCTGACCGTCCTCGCCGGTCTGGCCTACCTGACCTGGCGGTGGGGTTGGTCGTTGAACTGGCACTACTGGTGGATCTCGGTGCCGCTTGTCACCGCGGAGACCTACTCGCTCGTCGGCATCGTGCTGCTCGGTGCGCAGATTTGGCGCGAGAAGATCCGCGGGAAGGCCCCAGAACCCCCCGCGGACGCCACGGCGGACGTATTCATATGCACCTACAACGAGGATCTCGATCTCGTCTCCACTACGGCTCGCGCCGCCAAGGCGATCACCTGGCCGCACGACACGTACATACTGGATGACGGGGCCCGCGAGTCGATGCGCGTCTTGGCCCAGGAGCTCGGCGTCGGCTACCTCGTCCGGACCGCCGACTGGGAGGGAAAGAACCGGCATGCCAAGGCCGGCAACCTCAACAACGCCCTCATGCAGACGACCGGGGAGTTCATCCTCATCCTCGACGCAGACCAGGTGCCCAAGCCCGAAATCCTGACGAAGGTGCTCGGCTGGTTCAACGATCCGAAGGTTGGCATCGTCCAGACGCCCCAGTGGTTCTACAACGTCACCCCCGGCGACCCGCTGTCCAACCAGCAGACCTTGTTCTACGGCCCGGTGCAGCAGGGCAAGGACGGCTGGGGTGCGGCGTTCTTTTGCGGCTCGAACGGCATCTTGCGTCGCGAGGCGCTCATGCAGCTCGGCCTCCACCAGTACGTGAACGAGACCGAGCGGACGGTCAAGGACGCGCTCAAGGCCTCGCGTCACATTCTGCGCAAAGCGCACAAGGACGCTCCCGCCGATCTCGATGCATCCCACCGCGCCGCCCTGGTCCGGATGGAGCAGGCAGCCGCTGACGGACTGCAGCGCATCGAGGCAGGTGAGCCCGTACAGGCGGTGACCTGGGACTTCCAGGCGATGGTGGAGCAGGCCAACGCTTCGCTGATCTCCTCCGACCTCTTGTCCATCCAGGCCGATGTCGAGGACCTGGCTGCACTTCGTCTCGACGGCGACGAGGACTCCCTACTCGCTGAGTTCGTCATGCCCGAGACCGCGGGGGCACCTGCTTCCGCCGCGGTCCTCGACCCCGACGCGTTGGCCCGACTCAGCTCGATGCAGTTCTCCCCGCTCGCGGCCATGCAGCAGGTGACGGCCCTCGTTCGTGCCATCGACGTCGACCGACCAAACGAGGCTCTTCCCGTCAACCCGGTGTCCTCGGTGTCGATCACCGAGGACATGGAAACGTCGATGCTGCTCCACTCGATCGGCTGGGGGTCGGTGTTCCACCGTGAGATCCTGTGCCGCGGCATGGCCACTGAGGATCTCAAGAGCTACATCAACCAGCGGCTGCGCTGGTGCCAAGGCAACATGCAGGTGCTCATCCGCCACAACCCCCTGACGTTCAAGGGTCTGCGGCCCGGGCAGCGCCTGGGCTACTTCTCAATGTTCTGGGACTACCTCACGGGCTTCCCGGCGCTGATCTTCCTTGCGACGCCGATCGTCTACCTGCTCACCGGGGCGCTCCCCGTGAAGTTCTGGGGGTGGGTGTTCGTCGCGATGTTCCTGCCCTACTTCCTCATCAGCCAAGCGCAGGTCTTCCTCGTCGGCTGGGGTGTGAACACCTGGAGGAACCAGCAGTACTCGCTCGCGATGTTCCCTACCTGGATCAAGGCGTGCACGACGGCGGCCGTCAACGTCTGGTTCGGCCTGCCGCTGCATTTCGCGGTCACGGACAAGACGCGCCCAACCGGCCGAGCGAGGTTCCCGGTCCGGCTCATCTGGCCCCAGCTGATGTTCATGGTGCTGATGGTTGCCGCGGTCGTCGGCGGGTTCTTCTTCGTCCTCTTGTCCGTGGACCTCCCACTGGGGCCGCGGCTGTCGTGGCTCGGGTGGGGCATCAACACCGCGTGGATCTCCTTCTACTTCGTCGAGCTCACCGCCATCGTCAACGGCGCCCGGTTCCGCATGCCCGACTACGACTTCCAGAAGGTCGTTGCCTCGCTGCCCTGACCCACCTGGTCGCTCGCGAGCCTCTAGGACGCCATGAAGCGGTGTCACCGATCAGGAACGGCGTCGTCCAGCACCCAGGTTGTGGAGGTGTCGGATGTCGCGACTACGGCGCCGCCGAAGAGGACCAACTGGCGGGTAGCCGCGTCGTCTGCCACATAGGCGTCGTAGCGTCCGCTCGGGCTCGTCTTCGGGGCGAGCTTCGTCCAGGTGGTCCCGTTCCAGGTCCAGGTTGTCGAGAGGAGGACGCCTGTGCCAGCGCTGCCACCGAAGAGGACGAGCTGACGGACAGCTGTGTCGTACGCCATCGAGGCGTAGTAACGGCCGGTCGGGCTCGTCTTCGGCAAGAGCCTCCTCCACGCGGATCCGTTCCAGGTCCACGTTGTGGGGAGGGCGACTGTTGTTGTCGATGTGCCGCCGAAGAGGACGAGCTGGCGGCTCGGCGGGTCGTACGCCATGGAGGCGAACCTGCGACGTGGCGGGCTCGTCTTCGGCGAGAGCTTCTTCCAGGTGGAGCCGTTCCAGGTCCAGGTTGTCGAGAGGAGGTTGTCTGTACGGCCGACACCACCGAACAGGACGAGCTGCCGGCTAGCTGCGTCGTAGGCAAGGTCGGCGCCGTAGCGGCCGGTCGGGCTCGTCTTCGGCGCCAGCTTCTTCCAGGTGGCCCCGTTCCACTCCCAGGTCGTGGACAGGAAGGTGAACGAAGGGCTGTTGCCGCCGAAGAGGACGAACTGGCGGCTCGCCGGGTCGTACGCCATGGAGGTTGTGGCGGAGGGCGGGGGGCTCGTCTTCGGGGCGAGCTTCGTCCAGGTGGTCCCGTTCCAGGTCCAGGTTGTCGAGAGGAGGTCTGTTGTGCTGGAGGAAGTGCCGACCCCGCCGAAGAGGACGAGCTGACGGGTCGCTGTGTCGTAGGTCATGGAGCCGCCGGTGCGCGCGGGCGGGCTCGTCTTCGGGGAGTGCTTCGTCCACGTTGGGTTCGCAGCGGTCGTCGCGTTGGCAGCCGAAGCCCCTCCGGCGAGCGCCGCGCCCGCGACGAGAGCGGCGGCCAGCGCTGCGCACCACATCTCGCGCACACCCCGTCCGACAAGGGGTCCCACCGACTTCCCCTGAGACTTGCCGAACGCGGGAGCTCGCCCTGTCTGCAACCACGTTGGGCAGCTCCCTCCTGCAGAAGAGGTTGCCGGCCTGTTCACATCGTTGCACCTCCCCACGCCTGGCACAGTGCTTGCCCGGGATGCTCGCCTGTAAATAGCGTACGGAGCAAGTCAGTCATAGTTGCCGCGTGTCCCAGGTCATGAGGGTCCGGCTCGTGCGGCGACGGGAGGGGGCGCGCCGTGCTCTCGCAAGAAGAGAACGAGTTGCTCACCCGGGTCGGTCCCGGCACCTTGATGGGCAACCTGCTCCGTCGCTACTGGACTCCGGCGTTGTTATGTGGCGAGGTCCCCGAGTCAGGCGGCCCGCCGGTGCGTGTCCGCTTGTTCGGAGAGAACCTCGTCGCCTTTCGGGACACCTCAGGTCAAGTAGGTCTCCTTCAGGAGAACTGCCCGCATCGCGGCGCATCGCTGTACTTCGGTCGGAACGAGGACTGCGCGCTTCGCTGCGTCTATCACGGTTGGGCCTATGACCGCGATGGCAATTGCGTGGACATGCCGAGCGAGCCGCGCTCCTTCGCCGATCGGATCAAGGCCCGTGCCTACCCGGTGCACGAGTCTGGCGGCGTCGTGTGGACCTACATGGGCCCGCGCGAGACGATGACGCCGTTTCGCGACTTCGGGACCGACTTGCTGGCGGCGGATGCCGCGATGGCGGCCAAGCAGTACTCGTCCTGCAATTTCATCCAGGCGATGGAGGGAAACCTCGATTCTGCCCACATCTCGTTCCTTCACCAGTTCAACGCCATCGACGACATCCCCGACGATGGCAGCGACCGGCCCGGTTACCCCTCGAACGCCTACTCGATGAAGATCTGGCGCCACGACAAGTCGCCCCGGTTCGAGATGAGCGAAGAGTGGTACGGCTACCGCTACGCCGCGGTCCGCACGACCCCGAAGGGGCACAAGCACGTGCGGATCAACGCCTTCGTCTACCCGTTCAACACCTGCGTGGCGAACGTCCCCTACGGGAGCAGCCAGGGGATCTTCGTGCCGATCGACGACACGTCGTGTTGGCGATACCTCGTCACGACCCACGAGCAGAACCGGCACGGTCTTGGCGGGCCGCGGTTCTTCGAAGTCCCGCAGTATCCGTACGACAAGATGCGGGGCCAACAGCTGCCGAGCGGCATCATTCCACGAGCGCTCACGGCCGAGAACGACTACTGCATCGACCGCGAGGCCCAGAGGACCGTGAGCTTCAGCGGGATCGCGGACTTCGTCAGCCAGGACCTGATGGTGACGGAATCGATGGGTCCCGTCTACGACCGTACCCAGGAGCACCTCGGCACGACGGACGTGGCGCTCATCCGGATGCGGGGGATGCTGCTCAAGGCTGCACGAGACCTCGCAGAGGGGAAGGGGCCGCCGGCAGTCGAGGGCGACCTCCCGTATGCCTCGATCCGTTCCGCCGAGAAGATCCTGGAGCCTGAGGAGGACTGGCGGGTGCTCGGCACCGATGCCGATCCTCTCGTGCGCAAGGAGCTCGAGCTTGGGGCGGTGCTCGTCGACTGATGCTCGGACGGTGCGCGCCGATTAATGCGCCGTCGAACACGAAGTCGCGACTGTCTGCACGACGACCGGACGCAATGAGAGTTGCAAGGACGGTGCCGCACCTCGAAACGCCGTTACCGCACCGACGACGGCAGCCAGGTTCCGGTGTCCTCGTGAGGGTGACCCGGCCTCGCCCCTCCCGTGGTGAGGGTGGGACCGCGAAGCATCCGGGAAACAAGGATTAGCCTTGCCGCTCCGGGTGGTCAACTGGAAGTGGTGTCGATCGTGCAGAACTGCCAACGACGAGCTCGGCCATGGTCGGACACGGCTCGAACATTCGTGGCCGGTGGGACGTCGTCGAGTTGGACAGCCCTTGGCTCGGGCGGACGATGGTGAGGCGACGCGCCCCCCAATCGGGTCCATCCACAGGCCGTGAACCGACAGCAGGTGCGGATGGCCCACGTGCGGATTCCAAAATTGAGGAGTCTTTACCAGTTGTTGTGCAATCTCTTAGGTACGTCCGGTGTACTGGCGTGACGCCCGCAGACCCCCGGGGTGGCGGGGCGACCGAGGAGTCACGATGAGCGACCGTCTCAGGGGCGATCCTGAGCACAACGAGCCGACGGAGCGGGCCGAGCCGGCCTTGTCCGGTCAGAACCCGGGCGCGCCGTGGTGGTCCGAGCTCCCCGTCGGAGCCTCGGCCTGGTACGTGGACGGCAATCCGGCAGCCGGGTGGGTGTCCCGACAAGCGGCGACGTCCGGTGACCGGTCGCGGCGTTTGGCCGCCGCCCTCGGCGCCGGTCTCATGGTGCTCGCGCTGCTCATCGGTGTCGGGATCGGCTACGGCGTCTGGAGCGGCGGGAGCACCACGCCGGAGTCGGGCAGCTCCCTCCCCCCGATCGGCCGGCTCACGAGGTCGACGTCGGGAAGCACATCGGGCACAAAGGTGTCGTCGGCCACCGGCGCGCCCTCGGACATCTCGACAATCAGGGCCAAGGTGGAGCCGGAGCTCGTGGACATCAACACGGTGCTCAAGTACGAGACAGAACAAGAGGTCGGCACCGGCATGGTCCTCACGTCCACAGGCAAGGTCCTCACGAACAACCACGTGATCGAGCAGGCGACCACGATCTCGGTCACCGACCTCGGTAACAAGAAGACCTACTCGGCGAGCGTGCTCGGCTACACGCGCACAGACGACATCGCCGTCATCCAGCTGAAGGGGGCCTCGGGCCTCAAGACGGTGCACCTCGGCAACTCCTCGTTGGTCAAGGTGGGTGAGGCGATCGTCGGGATCGGGAACGCGGGCGGCACCGGCGGGGAGCCGAGCGCCGCAGGCGGGTCGGTCACCGGCCTCGACCAGACGATCACAGCGAGCGACGGCACCACCACCGAGCACCTCACCGGGCTCATCGAGAGCAACGCGGACATCGTCCCCGGCGATTCGGGCGGACCCCTCGTGACCAGCTCGGGCGTAGTCGTCGGGATGGACACCGCGGGGGCGGAGCAACAAGGCGGCAGTCTCGAGCGCGCGGCCACGGGCGAAGGCTTCTCCATCCCGATCAACCAGGCCATCTCGACGGCCCGCCAGATCTTCGCGGGGAGGGCCACCGCGTCGGTGCATATCGGCGGGACGGCGTTCCTGGGCGTCTACGTCGAGCCCACGACCACAACGCGTACCGGTCCCGGCAATACATCGCCACACACAGCGACGACATTGCCTGCGACCGGTGCCGTCGTCGAAGAGGTGATCCCGAGCACCCCGGCACAGCGCGCGGGTCTGACGCCGGGTGACGTCATCACGGGCGTCGGCCACGCAACGGTCACCGATCCGACCGACTTGACGAAGATATTGCTCGAGTACCACCCCGGCGACTTGGTGAAGGTCCTCTGGACGTCGAGCTCCGGCCAGACCGAGTCGGCGACGATCAGGCTCGCCAACGGCCCTCCGGACTGATCGGACCCGCACACCTCGGGGGTGTCGCGACGATCTGTCGTTGTCGTCATGGCGACACCGAGCGGCGTCCGCGTCGGGTCGGCAGGGGCCCCTTATCGGATCGTCGGCCGCCGGAAGCGCTTCCTCCGGTGCCAGACGTGGACCGAGAGGCAGACCACGAGGACGGTTCCCGAATCGAGGTGCCACCTGTCGAGGGGTACGGGGAGCGGCAGCGTGACCGGCGCACCGCGGCTCAGGGTGATCAAGAGGAGCAAGACGTCCGAGACCGCGAGGCGGATCCTTCGTTCGACGAAGGTTCTCGCACGGACGAGCTGCTGGCCATGCGAGCGAGGGTGTGGCGGCGTTGCACAAGGTGCACGAACAAGCGCCGCGGCTGGGTGACCCTTCGCGAGGTTCGCCCGCAACTCGGTGAGCCACCGGCTCGAATTCCTCGACCGCGCCGGCGAAGACCCCGCTGCGCCGGATCCCTTGACATTCGACCGGGGGGTCAGCAAGCTACGGCGCGGGGGGCGCCAAAGAGCGGGCCCATCGTGCCGGCGGACAAGAAGACACTTGTTCACGGGAGGCACGGTGCAACGTTCACGACACCATTCGTCCACCCTCATCGCGACCGCGTTGGTGGCATGCCTGCTGGCTGCCTACGGACTGGTCACCGCAGTCGGGGGTCACTCCGGCACCCCGGGCAACGCACGGCTCAGTGCCGCTCGATTCAGCTCGGAGCTCCGAGGCAGCCGAGAGCTCCTGCCGGCGATGACATGCTCATCGCTCGCCGCAGACCCGAACTTCGTCTCCATCCCGGACGATCCGACGTCCATCGCGTCGGCCACCGTGGTCGCGGCGTCGGACACGAATCCTGAGTACTGCGAGGTGAAGGGGATGATCGCCCCGCAGACCCAGTTCGCCCTCGAGCTGCCGACCACAACGTGGAACGGCAGCTACGTCCAGTACGGCTGTGGGGGCTACTGCGGCACGATCAGCGCACTGACGTTCCCAAGCGGGGGGAGCCTGACCGGCGACTTCGCGATCGCCACCGACGACGAGGGCCACATCGCCGAGACAGGTCTCGGCGGCGCCGGGCTCTTCGCGTTCAACGACCAGCAGCTCCGGGACGAGTACGGCTACCTGTCAGAGCACGCGCTGTCCGTCGTCGCGAAGACCATCATCGCGGCCTACTACGGCCAGGCGCCTTCGAAGTCCTACTTCGACGGCTGTTCGGACGGCGGTCGGGAGGCGATGGAGGAAGCCGAGCGGTACCCGGACGACTTCACAGGCATCATCGCCGGAGCGCCGGAGATGATCGCGGGACCACTCAACGCCGAGGAGCAGACCTGGTACTACAAGGTCAACACCAATGCCAACGGCGATGCGATCTTGACCGACACAAAGCTGCCCGCGCTGCATGCCGCGGTGATCAAGGCGTGCGGAGGCGACGACGGTGTCGCGGACGGGATAATCACCACACCGCGCGACTGCGACTTCACACCGGCAACCATCGAGTGCGCCCAGGGCGTCAACAACAAGACATGCCTCACGTCCGCGCAGGTACAGGTCGTCCGCGAGTACTACCAAGGAGCGACCGACCCACAGGGGCAGAAGCTCTATCCCGGCGGACTGCCGTACGGCTCGGAGCTCGGCTGGAGCGTCTTCGAGCTGCCGCCGAGCCAGACAGGCGGCACAGTTCCGACGACGGAGTCCCTCGATTACTTCGGACTCTCGCTGCCCTACCTACGGTTCCAGCTGCTTTCGCCCGGCCAGCTCGGGCCCACACCGAGTCAGTGGCAGTTCACCGTTCAGGACTACGACTCCATGTTCCCGGCTGCGAACGTCGAGGACGCGATGTCGACGGACCTGCGAGCCTTCCGCGCGCACGGCGGCAAGCTCATCATGTGGCAGGGATGGGCCGACGACGGCATCCCGCCGACCGGCACCATCGACTACTACGAGACGCTCGCCAAGAAGATGGGCGGGTACACAGCCACGCAACAGTTCGCCCGCCTGTTCCTGTTCCCGACCGTGTACCACTGCGGCGGGGGATACGGGGGCGTC
>JASHYA010000264.1 GCA_030043315.1 Acidimicrobiales bacterium | reverse complement strand
CGTGCCGGCTCGCCGCGGCCGCGGCGGTGAACGGCGCGCTCGTCGTCGCCGAGATCGTCGCCGGCATCGCCGCCCACTCCTCGGCCCTCCTCGCGGACGCCGGCCACAACGTCGCCGACGTGGCCGCGGTGGGGCTCTCGCTGGTCGCGGTGCGCTGGACGCTCCGGCCCCGAAGCGAGCTGCGCACCTACGGCAACCATCGCGCCACGATCCTCGCCGCGCTCGCCAACGCCACGCTCCTCGCCGTCGTCACCTGCGCGATCGTGGCCCTCGCGATCGCCCGCCTCCTCCACCCCGTCCCCGTGCACGGCGCGCTGGTGAGCGCGGTGGCCGGCGCCGCCCTCGTCGTGAACGGCGCCGCCGCGCTCGTGCTGCGCGAACCGGGAAGGGACCTCAACCTGCGAAGCATCGTCCTGCACATGACCGCCGACGCGGCGTCCGCCGCCGCGGTGGTGGTCGCCGGCATCGTCGTCCTCGCGGTGGGCGAGGGTGCCGACCGGGCGGACCCGGCCGCCTCCCTGCTGATCGCCGGCCTCGTCCTCGTCCAAGCGATCCGGGTGGTGCGGGACAGCGCGGACGTGCTCTTGGAGTCGACGCCGTCGGACGTCGACCTCGGCGAGGTGCGCGCAGCGCTCACGTCGGTCGAAGGGGTCGGGGAGGTCCACGACCTCCACGTCTGGAGCATCTCGAGCGACTACCGGGCGCTCTCCGCGCACCTGGTCCTGACCGGCCACCCGAGCCTCGAGGAGGCCCAGGCGGTGGGGGGCGTCGCGCGGGGCCGCGTGGTCCGGAGCTTCGGCATCGCCCACACGACGTTCGAGATGGAGTGCGAGCGGTGCGACGACGAGCTCGTCGACCCGTGCGGCATCGACGAGCCGGTGACCGCCCTCGGCTCCGCCGCGACCCGCTGACGCGTACGTCCCCGGACGCGGCGAGACCCCGAGTAACCGTCCGGCCGAAACCGTCCAGCTCCTCGGGGTCACGCCCATGGCGACCCGCGGTCTCCGTTCCCGGGGCAGTGTCGGACAACCCCGTTCCTGTCAACCGTGCCGGAGGTTCCAGGGAACCCCGACCCGTTGTCACGAGCCACCTCTGCTCGAATGTCATTCCCCCGCCTCCGGCCTTCGCCTTGCGGCTCCAGCCGGTCCTTCCGGTCTGCCTTGCGGCTTCCCGTCAGGGCTCCTGGTTCAGCCTTGCGGCCCCCCCGTTCGCTCGTCCGTCGGTCCGCCTTGCGACGCCCCTCCGTCCGATGACGGGTTCGATCACTCGAACAATCGCAAGACTGCGCCCCGGCTCGCACGAAGGCAAGAGGGCGGAGAGAAATCCCGAAGTTGTCCCCACAAATGTGGAACTTGTCCCCAGACCGACGCTCGTCGTCCCCAGTGCCGGCCGGCGCTGTCCCCAGTCAATCCCCAACCGTTCGTCGCTCTCGGCGCGTGAAGGCTCGGGCTGCGCGCCCTGGCCGGGTCGCGACCCACCGGGCGCCACCCGGCCGGTGACTCAGAGCTCGTAGAGCTCGCCCGGGCGCGTACGGATGGTCACCGACGCCACCACCGCAGCGACGAGCAGCAGGGCGCCGGCGATGTCGAAACACAGGTGGAGCCCCGAGCCGAACGCGGCGTACGCCGCGTGGATCACGTCCGTCGCGAGCTTGCTCACGTGGACTGTGTGGGAGTGCTCCGCCTGCTTCGCCGCCTTTGTCCCCACGCCGCTGCTCGTCACCGCGTGGACGATCAGGCTGATGAAGTTCGGGGGGATGTGGAGCGCCCTGAGCCGGGAGGCCAGCTCGCCGGTGAGCTTGGAGTTGACGACGGCGCCCAGTACGGCGACGCCGATCACCGCCCCGAGCTCGCGTGCGGTGTTCGTCGCCGAGGCCGCCATGCCGCTTCGCTGGGGAGGGACGACGGTCAGCGCAGCCGACGTCAGCGGGACGAGCGCCATGCCGAAACCGAGGCCCGCGATCGGCAGCGTCCACCCGAGTGTGCCGAAGCTCGAGTGCGGGCCGAGGGTCGCACTGGTGGCGAAGATCCCGGCGGCGGCGAGGACGCAGCCGGTGACCATCGGCACGCGGGCGCCCACCCTGCCGACCCAGGGCCCGGTCAGCGCCGACCCGAGGATCAGCGCGACGGCCATGGGCAGGAAGTCGAGGGCCGTCTGGTACGCGGTCTGTGTGATCACCACCTGCACGTACAGCGCGGTGAAGAAGAAGATCGAGAAGGTGCCGAAGTACGTGGCGAAGGCCACGAAGTTCGATCCGAGGAACGGCGGGAGCCGGAAGAGCTTGAGATCGAGCATCGGGCTCGAGCTCCGGCGCTCCACCTCGACGAAGCCGACCGCGAACACGGCCGAGGCCGCGAACAGCAGGATGATCCACCAGGCGCCGTAGCCCGAGATCTCGCCCTGGATGATGGCGAACGTGAGGCAGACCAGGGTCGCCGCGCCGAGGACCGTCCCCGGCACGTCGAACCGGCGGCCTTCAGGATCGGATGACTCGGGGACGCAGATGGCCGCCGCCACGAGTGCCACGACGCCGAACCCGAGGTTGAACCAGAAGATCGCCCGCCAGTTGACGGCCCCGACGAGCACGCCGGCGATGACCGGGCCGAGGGCGAGAGCCAGGCCGGAGACTGCCGCCCACACGCCGAGGGCGTCCGCGCGGGTCGCCCGGTCCGGGTAGACGTGGCGCAGCACCGAGAGCGTGCCGGGCTCCGACGCAGCGGCGCCGATCCCCATGATGAACCGACCGAGGATCAGCCACCCCACGGCCGGCGCGGTCGCACAGACCACCGACCCGACGCAGAACACCGCGACGCCCGCCAGCATGACCTTCTTGCGGCCGAGGAGGTCTCCCATCGTGCCGTTGGCGAGCATGAAGCTCGCGAAGGTGAGGGCATAGCCGTCCACCACCCACTGCAGGGAGGTCACGCCGGCGTGCAACGTGCTCTGGATGTTGGCGAGGCCGACGCTGACGACGGTGTTGTCGAGGAAGGTGAGGAAGAGGACGAAGCACAGGGTCGCCAATGCCGCTGCCTGCGCCGGCGACCCGAGACCCCCCGAACGCGTCTCGAACGTAGGCTGGGCGCCCACCGACCCGTTCCCCCCTCCCGGCGCGGCGGGAGGAGCGCCGGGCGCGAGCGCGCGCCCGTTCGACGACGAGTGGGTGCGCACCCTCACGGCAGGTCCGATGTCGGTCGCATTACACCTACAACGGTACCTGCGGTCGCCGAATTTCGATGCTGCCCGTAGCCGTTGCCGAGCCGGACGTGCCGAGTTCCCGGGGGTGTGCTGCCTGCTCAGGGCGGTCCGCCCGGGCGACTCCGTCCTTCCCGTTCGCGCGTACGCTCGGCACCGTGCCGACCTCCACCCGGACCACGCGCGCCACGCTCCCCGCGTGCGCGCCGGACTGGATCCGCCGGCTGCCCAAGGCCGAGGTCCACCTCCACCTCGAGGGTTGCGTCCCGCTCGACACGGTGGGGCTCGAGGACGCCGGACACGCGGGCGTCGAGCTCGACCCGGAGACCGGGGCACCGGCCTTCGGCGATCTCGCGGAGTTTCTCGCCTTCCTCGATCGCTGCTGCGCGCGCGTCACGAGAGGCGAGCAGGTCGAGCAGATCGCCTACGGGATCACCAGCCGGGCTGCGGCCGACGGTGTCGGCCATGCCGACGTGATCTTCAACCCAACGCACTGGCCTGCGTGGCGGTCCGACCTGTCGGAGCTCGTCGCCCGCCTCGACGGCGGGTTCGCCGCCGGCGAGGCCGACCACGGGGTGTCGATCGGCCTGTGCCTCAGCCTGCAGCGGACCCAGCCGCCCGGAGAGTCGGCCGAGCTCGTGGACTGGCTCCTCGCGACGCGGCCCGACCGCGTCGTCGCGTTGTCCGTCGACGGGGACGAGTCGGCGGCGGGACGCACGGGGGAGCGGTTCGCCCCGCTGTTCCGGCGGGCACGTGCGGTCGGCCTCCGCGCGTGCGCCCATGCCGGAGAGTCGTCGGGGCCCGAAGGGGTGCGTGACGCGGTCGAGCTCCTCGGAGCCGAACGCGTGGATCACGGGATCCGCGCGGTCGAGGACCGGTCGCTCGTCCAAGAGCTCGCCGCGCGCGCCGTGCCTCTGGACATTTGCCCGACGTCCAACGTCCGCCTCGGTGTCGCCACCTCGTTCGCCACCCATCCGATCGAACAGCTGAGGACCGCAGGGGTGCCCGTCAGCGTCAACACGGACGATCCCCTCCTCTTCGGGACCTCGGTCACCGGCGAGTACACGCGCTGCGTCGAGGCGTTCTCCTGGGACCGGACGGTGCTCGGCGCGGTGGCGCGAACCTCGATCGAGTCGAGCTTCGCTCAGCCGGAGCGCAGGCGCGAGCTCCTGGCCGACCTCGACGACTTCCTCGCGCAGGGGACACCGGAACCGGACGCCGCAACCGGGGCCAGGGAACGCCGGTGACGGGGACCGGTGCAGACACGCCGATCCCCCGTCCCTCCGAGTGGGACGGGGCCGCCTACGACCGGCTCGCCGATCCCCAGGCGCGGTGGGGCCGCGCGGTCCTCGACCGGCTGGTCCTCGGGGGCGACGAAACGGTGCTGGACGCTGGCTGCGGGAGCGGACGGGTCACCGAGGAGCTGCTCGGCCGCCTGCCCGGCGGCCGGGTCGTCGCGCTGGACGCGTCGGCGTCGATGCTCGAGGAGGCACGCCGACGGCTGGCGCCCCACGGGCAGCAGGTCCGCTTTCTCCACCTCGACCTCCTCGAGCTCGGCCCGTCCACCCTCGGCGACGGCTACCCCGTTGACGCGGTGCTCTCGACGGCGACCTTCCACTGGGTGACCGACCACGACCGGCTCTTCGCCAACCTCGCCTCGGTGCTCCGCCCTGGCGGGCAGCTCGTCGCCCAATGCGGCGGCGAGGGCAACATCAGGGGCGTCCTCGCCGTGCTCCGCTCCCTCGACGTCGAGCGCGCGGGCACGTGGCTCTACGCGTCCTGCGACGAGACGGCGACGCGGCTCGAGGACGCGGGGTTCGTCGACGTCGACGTCTGGGCCAACCCGGAGCCGACCCGCTTCGACGACCCCGAGCTGCTGACCGACTTCCTGTCGACGGTGATCCTCCGCGAGCACCTCGCAACCATGCCTCCCGAGGAGCGGCGGCCCTTCGTGGAGCGGGTGGTGGCCGCGATGGAAGAGCCGGTCGTCGACTACGTGCGGCTCAACATGGTCGCGAAGCGGGGGGCGTGAGGCGTCACCCGCCCGGCGCGGCGACGTCCTCCACCCAGTCCTTCGTGCAGAAGAGCCAGCACGCGAGGCCGGCGTACCGCCCGTAGCGTCGGAACCTCCTGGCGATCGCCGCGTCCGAGGCGGCGCGTCCGTGCAGCCGGGCGTAGGTGGGCCTCGTCCACGAGTCCAACACGAGCCGGCCGTACCGGCCGAGCGAGGTGAGCATGACGTGCGCCGCCGCATAGGGGCCGACCCCCGGCAGGGCGAGGAGACGCCTCTCGACGTCGCCGTCGTCGAGCTCGGGGTCGCGCAGCGCCTCGAGATCGAACTCGCCGTCCGCGACGCTCCGGGCGAGACGCAACAGGTAGGCACCCCGGTACCCCGCTCGCGCGACATCCCGGTAGAACGCGGGACCGGCGCCGGCCATCGCCTCGGGCGACGGGAACGCACGTCTTTCCTCGGAGGCCCGTGCACCGAGCTCGGCCACGAGGGCATCGGTCATCCGCACCGTCGCCGACCACGCGCAGTTCGTCGTACAGATCGTCTTGATCACGTCTTCGAAGACGGTGGGGCTCCGCAGCATGCGCCCGGCGCCGGACGTCACCCATGCGAGCTGCGGATCGGTCGCCGCCAGTTCGTAGAAGACGCGGAGGTCCTCGTCCAGGGCGAGGATACGGCGCACCGTGGCGAGCAGCGCGGCCCTCCGTCGCGCGGGGAGCGGCGCACCGTCGGCCCGGACGACGAGCTCGCCGGGCGGTCCGGACGCCACCGAGATCGTGCGGGCCACCCCGTCGACGTCCAGCGTCGTCTCGAGCACCCACCGTTCCGTGTCGACGCGCTGTGGCGCGAGGGTCGCGACCCCGTGCGAGGCGAGCGTCCGCCGGAGATCGACCGGTTCCCCCGCTGCCCCGACCGCGCGCAGGGTCCCGACCGATCTCACCGTGGGGCCTTCACGCCTCGCTCACGGCGCCAGTGTCGCGCGGGAGCTCAGTTCGCAGCTGCGAATGGAAACCGCGGCGTCGAGTGGCGGTGCCCGTCCCAGCCGACGACGAGCGCCTCGTAGCCGTCGAGACCGTCGAGCAGGTCGAGCGACCCGCTGACCGCGACCGCGGTGGCGAGCGCATCGGCCAGGCCGAGGTCCGGTCCGCAGACGCTGGCAGAGGCGACGGCGGCCGCGGGCCGGCCGGAGCGGGGATCGATGAGGTGCGCCCCGCGTTCGTAGGTGCCGGAGGTGGCGATCGCGCCGTCGAGCTCGAGCTCGACCACGCACGCGAGGCGCGCCGGGTCGAACGGGTCGACGATCGCCACCCGGAACGGTGCGCCGGGCTCCGGCCGACCTGACGTGGCGATGTCGCCCGCCGCGTACACGATCGCACCGCCGACGCCGGGCGCCGACAACCTCGACACCGCCCGCTGCGCCGCCCAACCCTTCACGTATCCCGTGGGGTCCACACCGCCGGGCATGGCCCACGGGTCGAACCAGCCCGACGACAGTGTCCGGGCGTGCGCACAGCGACGCAGCACCTCGCCGACCGCGGCGGGCGTCGCCTCGACGGGCAGCTCGCCACGGCGCAGGCGGCTGATCGGGCTGTCCGGTCGCCACGTGCTGAACACGTGGTCCACGTCGTGCAGGACGTCGCACGCCGACTCGACGAGATGGGCGACCTTCTCCACCGGGGACTCACCGAACAGGTCGATGGTCACGACGGTGCCCATGACCTCCTCCTCGTGGTGGGCGATGCGGCCCAGTGCGGCGGTCAACGGCCCGCCTTGCCGAGCGCCGACTGGAGCGAGCGGGCGAAGCCCTCGCTCGTGTAGCTTGCCCCCGAGACGCCTTGGATGTCGGCGCTCTGCGCCGCGAGAGCCTGCTCCTCGAGAACCGGGATGGCCTGCTCGTCAATGGACTGCGAGCGGGGGTCGCCGCCGTCTGTGAGCGAGGCGATCCCGACCCCGGTGATCCTCTGCCCCGAGACCATGATCCGTACGGACAGGTTGCCGTAGGTGTATGTCACGACTGTGCCGGTGTACGTCGCGGTCGTACCATCGACACGTCCACCCCGGGCGGCAGTTCCTCGAGCAGCGCGCGCAATGGCGTCACCCCGACGCCCGCGCCGATGAGCGCGACCCGTGCCGCGGTGCGCGCATGAGCGGTGAACGTCCCGTAGGGACCCTCGATGAAGACCCTCGTGCCCGGGCGAAGACGGGCGATCGCCCGGCCCTGGTCCCCGAGCGCTTTCACGGTCAGCCGGAGGTACGGAGGATGCGGCAGCGCGGAGAGCGAGAAGGGGTGGGCGTGCCACCATAGGTCCTTCGCCAGGAACCGCCATTGGAAGAACTGCCCCCCGGAGACCGCCAGCCGCTCGACACGTCGGCCCGCGCAGACCACGGAGTACACGCCGGGCGCCTCCTTGTGCACGGCGACCACCCTGAGCCGATGCCGCAAGCTGCGGCCGACCGGCAGCAGGACGCGGCAGGTGAGGACGACACCGGCGGTGGCGAGCCAGGCTGCGATCCAGTACGCGCGGGCCAGCGGATGCCCGACGAACGAGGTACCGTTACTTCACTAGTTGGCCGTTGTCGGCCACCAGTGCTCTCCCACCGTCTCCGCGTGCGAGGAGCGGTGGTGCAGCGGCAACGGCTGCGCTGCGTGGGACTGCCTTGGACGTACCAGATGCTGGTGCTGGCACGGGTGGGGCAGGTGCGAGCGTGAGGTGGGACGTTCCCACGCCACCGACGACTGTCACGCCGTGAGGCCCAGGCGGTGATGCCTGAGCCGAGTGCCTGAGGCACAGCCCGCTCGGTTCCCAGGTAGCTCTCCTCTTCGGGAGCGCCTTCGCCACGAGACTCAGCCCGGCCCGTGACCGGGAGGTGTGCT
>JASHYA010000263.1 GCA_030043315.1 Acidimicrobiales bacterium | reverse complement strand
GCGAGGAGCTTCGTCGAGTCGGGGTCCTCGGCCAGCCAGCCGAGCGCCTCCTCGACCGAGCCGGCTCGCCGGTACTCGAAGCTCGCAGGGATCATCTCCCACCTCCCGTCCCGGGCGCCGCAGCGCCGATCGATCGCCACACGCGTTCGGGCGTCACCGGCATCGCCATGTCCTCGACGCCGAGGTGCGACAACGCGTCCACGACCGCGTTCACGACGGCGGGCGTGGACGCGATGGTCCCCGCCTCGCCAATTCCCTTCACTCCCATCGGGTTCGACGGGCTCGGCGTCACGGTGCGGCCCAGGGAGAAGCTGGGCACCTCCGACGCCGCCGGCACGAGGTAGTCGGTGAACGTCGTGGTGAGCAGGTTGCCGTGGTCGTCGTAGACCGCCTCTTCGAAGAGGGCCTGCGCGACACCCTGGACGATCCCTCCGTGCACCTGCCCGTCGACGATGAGCGGGTTGATCTGGTTCCCGCAGTCGTCGACCGCCGAGTAGCCCACGAGGTCCACCTTGCCGGTTTCGGTGTCCACTTCGACCACCGCGACGTGCGTCCCGAAGGGGAACGTGAAGTTCGTCGGGTCGAAGGTGGCAGACGCCTCGAGGTTCGGCTCCATCCCCTCGGGCAGGTCGTGCGCGGTGAACGCCTCGAACGCGAGCGCGCCGATGGTCATGCCGGTCGAGGGGGTGCCGCGGACGCTGAACTGGCCGCCGGACAACTCGAGGTCCTCGGGCGCCACCTCCAGACGGTGCGCGGCGAGCAGGCGCGCCTTGTCGACGAGGCGGTCCGCGGCGAGCGCGATCGCCGTGCCCCCCACCGCCAGCGAGCGCGACCCGTAGGTGTCCATCCCGAGGGGTGAGACCGCGGTGTCGGAGTGGAGGACCTCCACGTCCTCGGGGGTGACGCCGAGCTTGTCGGCGACGATCATCGACCAGGACGTCACGTGCCCCTGGCCGTGCGGCGTCGCGCCCGTGACGACCTGCACCGTGCCGGTCGGCAGCATCCGTACCGTGGCTGCCTCCCAACCGCCTGCGACGTAGTTGAGCGAGGCGAGCACGCGCGAGGGTGCGAGCCCGCACATCTCGACGTAGGACGAGAGGCCGATGCCGAGAAGGCGCGTCGCGCCTTGCGCGCGGCGGCTCGCCTGGTCGGCTCGCAGGCCCTGGTAGTCGACGAGCTCGAGCACCGCGTCCAGTGCCCGCTCGTACTCCCCGCTGTCGAAGACGAGCCCTGCCGCCGACGTGTAGGGGAACTTGTCGGCGCCGATGAGGTTGCGCCTCCGGACTTCGGCCGGGTCGACGCCGACCTTGCGGGCGAGCGCGTCCATCGCGCGCTCGATCGCGTAGGTGGCCTCGGGCCGGCCCGCGCCGCGATAGGCGTCCGTCGGCGTCTTGTTGGTGAAGACCCCGGTGCAGGTGAACGAGTAGGCCGGCACGTCGTAGGCGCCGTGGTAGAGGAACGCGCCGAGGAGGGGCACGCCCGGCGTGACCAGCTGCATGTAGGCGCCCATGTCGGCGAGGAGCCGGACGCGAACCGCCTGGAGGTGTCCGTCGGCGTCGGCCGCGAGCTCGATCTCCTGGATCTGCCCCCTGCCGTGGATGGTCGCCAGCGCGGCTTCGCTCCGCTCCTCGCTCCAGCGGACCGGCTTGCGCAGGCGCCTCGCGAGCGCGAGGCAGAGGAGCTCCTCGGCGTAGACGTTGAGCTTCGAGCCGAAGCCGCCGCCGACCGAGGGCGCGACCACCCGGATCCGCTCCTCGGGGACCCCGGCGGTGATCCCGAGCATCGTTCGGAGGATGTGGGGGATCTGGGTCGCCGAGTAGACGACGTACTCGCCGCCGAACGGCTGGGGCACGACGCACACGCCCCGAGGTTCCATCGCCGCGGGGATGAGCCGCTGCTGGACGTACCGCTCCTTGACGGTAACGGCCGCGCCGTCGAAGGCCCGTTCGACCGCGGCGGGGTCGGGCGTGAGTTCCCACGTGTACGCCCGGTTGGACGTGAGGTCCGAGTGCGCGAGGACCCTGTCACCCGCTGCGTCCTCGAGGTCCACCGCGGCGGGCAGCTCGTCGTAGGTGACCGCGACGGCACCCGCGGCGTCCTGCGCCTCGGCCTGGGAGGTCGCCAGGACGACCGCCGCGGCGTCGCCCGCGTAGCACACCTCGTTCAGCGCGACCGGGAGGTGCGGCGGCGCCTGCATGTCCGCGGTGACGGGCCACGCGCAGGGCATCGGTGAACCCCACTCCTGGGCGAGGTCGGTGCCGCTGAAGGCCGCGACGACCCCGGGCATCCCGAGCGCGCCCGAGACGTCCACGGACGTGACCCGTGCATGGGCGTAGGGGCTCCTTACGAGCGCCATGTGCAGCGCGCCGGGGACGACGATGTCGTGGACGTAACGGGCTTCACCGCTCAAGAGCGCGGGGTCTTCACGCCGGCGCATCCTCGTGCCGACGACCCCCCCGGTGCCGGTGTCCTCGGTGACCGTGGCACTCATGACACGAGCTGCCCCTCGCGGGAGACGGCGAGCACTGCCTGGACGATGTTGTGGTAGCCGGTGCAGCGGCACAGATTGCCTTCGAGCCCCTCACGTACCTCGGCCTCGTTCGGGGACGGGTGCTCCTTCAAGAACGACGCGATCGCCATCACCATGCCCGGCGTGCAGAAGCCGCACTGAAGCCCGTGGTGCTCACGGAACGCCTCCTGGATCGGGTGGAGGGTTCCGTCAGGCGCGGCCATCCCCTCGATGGTGGTGATCTCCTCGCCGTCGGCCTGCGCGGCCAGCACCGTGCACGACTTCACCGACTCGCCGTCGAGAAGCACCGTGCAGGCGCCGCACGAGGTCGTGTCGCATCCGATGTTGGTCCCCGTGAGCCCACGGACCTCGCGCAGGTAGTGCACGAGGAGCGTCCGTGTCTCCACGTCGTGGGACTCGGTCACGCCGTTCACCGTCACGGTCACCTGCATTGGCCGACCTCCCTCATGCTCGTCTCGTGCTCGTCTCGTACTTGCGCACGCCGGCAGTGAGCCCTACGTGCCAAGGTCCTTGCGGACCGCCGGACCGGCGGGTTCCGTCATCTTCGCACCGCGTCCCTCGATGCTGCCACGTCCGCCGGACCCTACTGCCCTGCTGGTCCCTGCGCGCCCCTCTCGTCCCTACGCGCTCCCGTCGTCCCTACGCGCCGCCCGACACCGGTGGGACGACGGCGACCTCGTCGCGTTCGCCGATGACGGGGTCACCGGTGACCGGCTCGCCGTTCACCCACACCGCCGAGGTGCGCAGGACCGCCTCGAACTCCGCCCCGAACTGCACGCAGGCGGCGCTGCAGAGCTCCCCGACGCTCGCCGCGTCGATGGTCACCCTGCGCCGTCCCGCCGCGCTGCCGGCGGGGCCGAAGAGAAGGAGGGTCGCCATCGTCACACCCCGGCCGAGCGGCCACGCCGGGTCACGGCGCGCCCACCAGCGCCGCGGTGAACGCCGGGTTCGTGACGATGACCTCGACCGCCTCGCCGGCATCCGCTCCGTCGCCGTCGCCGAGGACGGCGAGCCCGTCGGCGAGGCCCATGGAGCGGATCTGGTGCGAGCCCTGACCGGGGCAGGGACGCACCGCCCAGGCCCGGGTGGGACCGTCACCGCCCGGTCCGGGCTCGGCGGGGCCGTCGGTGGTGAGCTGGACCCGCACGAAGTGCGTCTTGCCGTCCGGGAACCGGCGGAGCGGCTCCGCGGCGCGGGCGAGCACCCGGGGTCGCCCGGTCACCCTGTGCCCGGCCATCTGGCGGAGCGCGGGCCGCACGAGCAGCTCGAAGCTGACGGCGGAGGACACGGGATTGCCCGGCAGGCCGAACACCGGGACGGGTCCTGCCGGCCCCGAGAGCACCGTGAAGGAGAAGGGCTTGGCCGGGCGGATGGCGATCTGCAGCCAGTGGGTCGCCGGCCCACCGATCCGATCGAGCACCATGCGCACCACGTCGACGTCGCCCACGCTGACCCCGCCCGACAGGACGAGGGCGTCGAGGCGACCGAGCGCCTCCTCGATGCGCCTCGTCAGGGCCGCCTCGTCGTCGGCCGAGCGGCCGAGGTCGATCGCGTGTCCGCCCGCCTCCGCCACGAGCGCGAGGAGCATCGGACGGTTCGAGTCGTAGACCTGCGCCGGGCCGAGCGGGTCCCCGGGGTCGACCAGCTCGTCCCCGGTGGAGATCACCCCCACCCGTGGGCGCGGACGGACCACGACGCTGGCGCAGCCCGCGCTCAAGAGCGCAGCCAGCTGCGTGGGGCCCACCTCGGAGCCGGCCTCGAGCACCACCTCGCCCGCGTGCACGTCGCTGCCGGCGTTCCGGACGTTCTCGCCGGGGTCGACGGCCGCGTCGATGACGACACGGCCGTCCCCCGCACGGCCGTCCCCCACACGGCCGTCCCCCGCACGGTCGTCCGCCGCACCGTCCGCGCGGTCGGCCGCCCTCGTCCGCTCGATCATGCAGACGGCGTCCGCTCCCGGCGGCACCGGTGCCCCCGTCATGATCCTGGCCGCCTGGCCGGGGCCGACCTCGCCGCCCAAGGTCGCGCCCGCGAGCACGCGGCCCACCACGTCGAGCGTCACCGGCGCGTGGTCCGTGTCGGCCGCCCGCAAGGCGTACCCGTCCATCGCGGAGTTGGCGAACGGTGGGACGTCCACCCGAGCGACCGCGGGCGCGGTGAGCACGCACCCGAGCGCATCGGTCGGGGTCAGCTCGACCGGCGGCAGCGGCGCCGAGGCGCGGAGGACGAGCTGCTGCGCCTCGTCGAGGGGGATCACACCGACCGCACCGGCTGCGAGCCGGTACCCCAGTCTTCGCCGTCCCGCCACCGCTCGTACTTCCATATCGGCACCGTCTCCTTCACGGTGTCGATCACGTACCCCCCGGCCGCGAAGGCATCGTGACGGTGCGGGGCGGAGACGACCACGACCACCGCCGTCTCGCCCACTGCGAGCGGCCCGAGCCGGTGGAGCACCGCCACGCGCGCGATCGACGGCCATCGTGCCCGTGCGTCGCTGACGACCGCAGCCATGCGCGCGAGCGCGGGCGTCTCGTACGCCTCGTAGACGAGCTCCTCCACCCCTTCCCTGCCGTCCGCGTGGTCACGCACCGTGCCGGAGAAGGCGACGACCGCCCCGCAGCGTGGCACGGTCGCCCACGCCACGGCGGCTTCGGCCGGCAACGTCGTCCTGGCGAGACCGATCCAGCTCTCGTCGCCGACCGGTGGCGCGAGCGCGAGGCGCGCGAGGTCCTCGGGCGTGTCGACGTCTTCGGTGAGCCGCCCCCCGACCGCCCGCGCGACATCGTGCTCCCCGACGAACTCCGTCCCGGGTCCGAAGACCCGCCGCAAGGACCTCTCGCCGGCGGCGAGTTGGGCGCCTGCCCGCTCGAGGTCGGAGACCGCCCAGCGCGCGCACAGCGGCTG
>JASHYA010000262.1 GCA_030043315.1 Acidimicrobiales bacterium | reverse complement strand
CGGAAAGGGGCGCGCTGCGTTGTGCGCTGCGGTCGGTCCGTCGCCGTGGAGCGACAGAGCCCGGCGAGGACGCGGTGGCTCGCCCCCTATCGTCGACCGGGTGTCAAGCACGTGGAGGCAGCCGGAAGGTGTCGGGCGGCGGCGGCGACCGTGACGGGCGGTGACGAAGCGGGGCAGGCGCCGGTGACCGGGCCCGGCACGATTCCAGAGCCGGAGCCGGAGCCACGGACGGAACCGGCAGGGTCGCCGCTCGCGCCGGCCGACCTCGAGTGGGGCGCCTTCTCGGACCGGCCGCCGTGGGTCGTCGATCCTTCGCGCCTCGTCTGGCGCCAGGGTCTCTCGGCCCTCCGCGCGGCCACGGCAGCGCGGACGAGGGCACTCGCCCAAGCCAAGCCGCTGCCGCCGGTGGGTGCTGCGGCCCGTGTGGCCTGGGCCCTGGGACCGGCGCTCGGCGCCTGGTACCTGACGGACCGGCGCCGCGGTCGGACGCAGTCGCGCAGCGGGCTCTCCCGGAGGTTGCGGATCGCGTTCGAGCGGCTCGGCCCCACCTACATCAAGCTGGGCCAGATCCTGTCGGCCGGAGAGGGCGTCTTCCCGGAGGAGCTGGTCGGCGAGTTCCGGCTCTGTCTGGACCAGGTCCCGCCGGAGAGCTTCGCCACCGTCCGTAAGACCGTGGAGGAGGAGCTCGGACGACCGCTCGAGGCGGTCTTCTCCTCCTTCGAGGAAGTGCCCATCGCCGCGGCCTCGATCGCGCAGGCGCACGCCGCCCGGCTCGTGAGCGGCGAGGAGGTCGTGGTCAAGGTCCAGCGGCCCGACGTCGACCGTCAGGTTCGCCGCGACCTCTCGGTGATGGCGTGGCTCGCGCCCCTGCTCGTCGGGCGGATCCCGGTCGCCGCGCTCGCGAATCCGCCCGCGCTCGTCGAGCTGTTCGCCGAGACGATCGGAGAGGAGCTGGACTTCCGGCTCGAAGCCGAGAACATGCTCGACGTGGCGCACGTGCTCGCCCGCACGGCTCCCGCAGGCACCACGGGCGCGCTGGTCGTCCCGCGTCCCCACCCGGAGCTGGTCACCCGCCGCGTGCTGGTGATGGAGCGGCTCCACGGCTACACGTGGGGCGACGCGGCGACGATGCGCGCAGCCGGGATCGACACCGCCCAGGTGCTCATGGCCGCGCTCGTCGCCTTCCTCGAGGGCCTGGTGCTCTTCGGGGTGTTCCACGGCGACCTCCACGCCGGCAACCTCCTCGTATGCCCGGACGGACGTGTCGCGCTGCTCGACTTCGGGATCACCGGCCGGCTCGACGAACGGGGCCGCCGCGGGTTGCTGCGGCTGGTGATGTCCACCGCCACCAACGACGTCAGAGCGCAGGTCCGGGCGATGTGCGAGCTCGGCGCCCTTCCGGACGACGTCGACGTGGACGGGGTGATCACCGATCTCCGGCTGGACCAGCCGGTCACGGACCCCACCACCATGGACGCCGAGCAGCTCACCCACGAGATCCGGGAGATGACGAAGGCGCTCCTCGGCTACGGCGCCCGCATGCCCAAGGCGCTCATGCTGTTCGTGAAGGACATGCTGTTCATCGACAGCTCGATGGCCACCATGGCGCCCGACGTCGACGTCCTCGCTCAGACCCTCGCCGTCCTCACCCACCTGCAGTCACGCCACGGGGAGCGCATCGCGCGCGACCTCGGCGTGGCTCCGTCAGCGCTTGGGAGGGTGGAGCTCGGCGGGATCCGCAGCACGTTCGGAGTGGGCGAGGAGGTGGAGCACCTGACCCACCGGGAGCTCCAGGCACGGAGGCGCCTCATCAGGAGGCGGCTGCAGCACCGGCACCGGTCGCTGCACCGGGACCCGTCGCAGCCGGGCGAGGGCGGCGAGCGGTGAGCCGACACCGACGCGCAGCGGTGCCGGCGGTGCTGCACCACGGCCGCCGGCCTCGGCGACCGGCACCGTCCGGTGGCGGAGGGGGACACCACCGGACGGGCCGGGCACCTGGGACCGGGCGTCCGGGACCGATCGGGTCAGCCCGTCAGACGGCGCATCGGCTGGCCATCGGATGGCCCATCAGATGGCCCATCAGATGGCACTGAACGCCCCGGTCGTCGAGGTGGACGACGACCCGCTTCCGGTGTTCGTCGAGCTCCCCGATCCTGTCGACATGTCCGGGCAGTGGTGACCCGTGGACGTTGTCGAACTTCCGGACGAAGACGAGCTCGAGCTGCCGCTCGATCCCGATGTGGTCGTGGACGTGCTCGCCGTGGCGGTCGCGTGGGTTCCTGCGGACGGGCTCGAGGAGCTCGCGCCCGCTGCCAGCATGCCGATGCCGAGGCTCAAGCCTGCGGCTCCGGCCACGACCGCCGCGGCGACGACGGGGTGTTTGAGTTTCATCACGTGTCCTTTCGCTGTCGCTTCGTGGGCTCCATCGGCCCACCTCGACAGTCAAAGGCGCGGTGATAAGACCCCGCCCTGAACGGGCTATGAGCGTGTTATGAGCGGCCTAAGAACCTGCGCTCGTCGCCGAGCCGTCACCGTCCCCGGATGACGACGCCGACGCGGAGGCGGAGGGCGTCGGCGCAGCGGCTCCCGAACCCAACGCACCCGAGGGACCGGCCTGCGCCTTGAGCGCGGCGAGCTCCGCGTCGACGTTCGAGCTCGAGCTGAGCTCGTCGAGCTCCTTCTGGATGTCGTCGGTGCCGCCCCCGACGTCCTCGAGGACCCCCGACTCGAGCAGCTCGTCCGTCGCCTGAGCGCGCGACTGCATCGTCGCGATCTTGTCCTGCGCCCGCTGCAAGGCCGCGCCGGAGTCGCTGATGGACTACGAGATCCCCGACACGCTCTCGTTCACGGAGGTGACCGCCTTGGAGGCGGTGTACTCCGCCTTGAGGGTCTCCTTCTGCGTGCGGAAGGCGTTCACCCGCGATTGCAGCTGGTTCAGCGTCTGTTCGAGCTTCTGCTCCTGCTCCGTCAGCTGCTGGTGCTGCGGCTCCATCTGGTCGATCTGCTGCTGCGCGGCCGCCTTGCGCGCGAGCGCCTCCTTCGCCAGGTCGTCGCGATTTTGCGCGACCGCCGCCTGCGCCTGGTCCTGGAGGTGCGCGATCGACTGCTGCAGCTGGCTCTCCTGAAGCTCGATGCGTTTGCGTGACGCCGCGATTGTCACGAGCGCCTGCCGAACCTGGGTCAGCTGCTCGAGCATCTTCTCGTAGGAGAGGTCGAGCATGTCCGACGGGTTCTCGGCCTGGTCCAGTGCCTTGTTCGCCTTCGCCTCGACAATGTCGTGGGCGCGTTGAAAGAGTCCCATACCGACATCTTGCTCCGTCGGAGAGCGCCGCGTCGGCAAGTTCTTCCACCGGCGCCCCCCGGGCCTGTCTTGGCTCGGTCTACGCCGTCGGACTGCCGCGCATCCGCTTCTGAACCGGCCGTCCTTACGGCCCCGGCGGTGCGCCGGTCCTGCCCCGGCCGCCGTGCGTGCCCTAGCCGCCTTCGAAGGGAAAGCCGAGATCCGCCGCCGTCAGCACCGCCTGGAAGGGGAGCCCCTCCTCCGCCGCCATCGCGGTCACCGTCCCTCCCCGATCCACCAGCGCGACGAGGAGGACCGGTTCGGCCCCCGCCGCACGCACCGCCCGGGCCGCTTCGAGGAGCGACGCGCCGCGGGTGACCGTGTCCTCGGTCACGACGGCCCGATCGCCGGGGTCCAAGGCACCCGCGATGCGGCCCCCCGGCCCGTGGTCCTTCTCGGCCTTGCGAACGCTGAAGGCCTTCAGCCCACGCCCGCGCACCGAGGCGAGGGCCGCGGTGACGAACGCCACGGGGTCGGCCCCCATCGTCAACCCGCCGATGGCCGTCGCGTCGCCCGGAACGAGGTCGAGAACCGCCTCGGCGACGAGCAGCATCGCCTCCGGGCGGCAGACGGTCTGCTTCGCGTCGATGAACCAGCTGCTGCGTTTCCCGGATTTGAGCACGAAGTCGCCGCGGCGAACGGCGTGGAGCAGAAGGTGCTCGCGCAACGACTGGAGCCCGGACGACGCGAGCGCAGGCAGCCTGTCTGGTGGGGACGTCGGCAGGACCGGCTCGGTCACACCCGACCCGTCAGAACCTTGCCCGTGCCGGCGACGACCTCCCCGACGACGGCCGCAGGCGGGACACCGGCGTCGGGACCGCCGGGCGGGGCAGGCGCCGTGGACGTCGCGCAGAGTACCGAAACGACCGCCTCGACCGCCGACGGGTCCACCACGACGATCATGCCGAGGCCGAGGTTGAAGACGCGGGCCATCTCCGCATCGGTCACACGTCCGAGGCGGGCGATCTCGGCGAAGATGCGCGGCACCTCCCACCTGCTGCCGTCGAGAACGGCATCGACGTCCGGCGGCAGCACACGGCGGAGATTCGCCGCGATGCCGCCTCCCGTCACGTGCGCGCAGGCGTGAACGGCCGTGGGGCTCGCACGCAAGGCCTCGAGCACCGCCGGTGCGTACACGACGGACGGGGCGAGGAGCTCGTCGGCGAGGGAGTGCGGCGCGCCGGCCCACGCCGGGCCGTCGAGCGGGAGCCCGGCGCGCTCGAGCAGCACGTGCCGCACGAGCGTGTAGCCGTTCGAGCGGAGCCCCGGAGAACGAAGGCCGATCAGGACGTCGCCGGGGGCGACGCGGTGAGGACCGAGCTCCTGCCCCGCCTCCACCACCCCCACCGCGAAGCCCGCGAGGTCGACGTCGTCGGGTCCCATGACACCGGCGTGCTCGGCCGTCTCCCCGCCCACCAACGCGCAGCCCGCGATCCGGCAGCCCCGCGCGATCCCGCCGACGATCGACTCGACACGTTCGGGGACGAGCTTCCCGACCGCCACGTAGTCCAGGAGGAAGAGCGGCTCCGCACCAGCGCACACCACGTCGTCCACGCACATCGCGACGAGGTCGATGCCGATGGTGTCGAATCGACCGGTCGCCTGCGCGACGAGCATCTTCGTCCCGACGCCGTCGGTCGACGACACGAGCACCGGGTGCGGGAAGCGTGCCGTGTCGAGCGCGAAGAGCCCGGCGAAGGCGCCGATGCCTCCGAGCACCTCCGGGCGAGCGGTGGAGGCGACGGCACCCCGGATCCTCGAGACGGCCTCGTCCCCCGCCGAGAGGTCGACGCCCGCCCCTGCGTACGTAGCAGCGTGCGTACGTGCTCGGTCCTCGCCGTGCGACGGTGCACCCGAAGCGCCCGCACCCGCGGCGGTTCCCGCCGGCGACACACGTGAGCCGGTCACACGCCTGGGAGCGCGCCCTGCAGGATGGGCTGTGCCCGCGACCCTCCAGCGGCCCCAGCTTCAGCTTCCCCATCCCCGACGGCGCGAGCGCCCTCGGCCCCGGCGTCTCCGGCCTCCCCGACGGGCTCAGCGTCCTCGGCCCCGGCGTCCCCGCCGGCGTCCCCGCCTCCGTCCCCGGCAAGGCTGTCCGCTTCGACGACTTCGACGACTTCGACGACTTCGACACCGGCGCTCCCGGCCAGCTCGACCGGGACGGCCGTCGGGTAGCTGCCCGTGAGGCATGCGTCGCACCAACCGGCGTCGCCCGCGCCGATCGCCGCCTTCAACTCGTCGAGCCCGATGTACGCGAGGGAGTCGACGTCGAGGTAGCGCTCGATCTCTGCGGGGGGCATCGACGCCGCGAGGAGCTCGTGGCGGGTCGGGGTGTCGATCCCGTAGAAGCAGGGCCACCGGAACGGGGGGGAGGAGATCCGCAGATGCACCTCCGAGGCGCCGGCGTCCCGCAACATCCGCACGATCGCCCGCGTCGTCGTCCCGCGCACGATGGAGTCGTCCACCACGACCAGCCGTTTGCCCGCGATGTTCTCGCGCAGCGGGTTCAGCTTGCGACGAACCGCGTCACGCCGCGCGTCGGAGTCCGGGTCGATGAAGGTCCGGCCGATGTACCGGTTCTTCACGAGTCCCTGGCCGTAGGGGATGCCGCTGCGCCGGGAGAAGCCCTCGGCGGCGGGCACGCCGGAGTCGGGAACGCCCATCACCAGATCCGCGTCGGCCGGCGCCTGCTCGGCCAGCAGCTCACCCATGCGCCGGCGCGCACCGTGCACCTCCCGACCGTAGAGGTGGCTGTCGGGGCGGGCGAAGTACACGAATTCGAACACGCAGAGGCGCGGGTCGACGTCTGCCGGGTCGAACAGCGGTTCGCTGTGGACGCCGTCCTCCCCCACACCCTCGATGGTGACGAGCTCGCCGGGATCGAGCTCCCGGACGTACGTCGCCCCGACCACGTCGAGCGCCGGCGACTCCGACGCGAGCACCCAACCCTCCGGCCGCTCCGCCGTCCCCAGCCGGCCGAGGCACAGCGGACGGAAGCCGTGGGGATCCCGCACCCCGTAGAGCCGGAGCGAGTCGACGAGCACGAGCGAGAAAGCCCCCTGCACGCTCGGGAGGACCTGGCGCAATGCGCCGGCGAGGGCTCCCTGAGCCGCGTCGCCCGCCGCCTCACCGGCCGCCCCGCCGTCGCGCCCCTCCGCGCCGGCCGGGACTGCTCGGGCGAGCAGCTCCGCGACGACGTCACTGTCGGTCGCCACCATGCCGGGCAGCATCCCGCAACGCGCCGCCAGCGCCGTCGTGTTCGTCAGGTTGCCGTTGTGCCCCAGGGCGAAGCCGGCGCCACCTACGGGGCGGTAGACGGGTTGGGCCGCGTGCCAATCGGAGGACCCGTGGGTGGAGTAGCGGGTGTGGCCCATCGCCAGGTACCCGGGCAGGCCCGAGAGCGTGCGCTCGTCGAAGACCCGGGTGACGAGGCCCATGTCCTTCACGACGGTGATCGTCCGACCGTCGCTCACCGCCATCCCCGCGGACTCCTGGCCCCGGTGCTG
>JASHYA010000261.1 GCA_030043315.1 Acidimicrobiales bacterium | reverse complement strand
CGCGCGCGTTCTCCACGACCTGTGCTGCGTACGCGCGGAACCCCGGAGTCTGCGCCTCCGCGAAGGCGACGGCCTTCGCCGCGATCACGTGCTCGAGCGGTCCGCCCTGGAGGCCCGGGAACACCGCGCTGTCGATCGGCTTGGCGAGGTCCGCGCCGCACAGGATGGCGCCTCCCCGTGGCCCCCGGAGCGTCTTGTGGGTGGTGAAGGTCACCACGTCCGCGATGCCCACCGGAGAGGGGTGCGCGCCGCCGGCGACGAGACCGGCGGGGTGCGCCATGTCGAACATGAAGAGCGCGCCCGTGGCGTCCGCGATCTCCCGGAACGGGGCAGGGTCGATGGTCCTGCTGTACGCGGTGGAGCCCGCGACGACGAGCTTGGGCCGCTCCCGCCTGGCGAGGTCCGCCACCTGGTCGAAGTCGATGACCTCCCCCGAGCCGGACGGGTCCTCGGAGGCCGGGGTCACGCCGTAGGAGACGAACCGCCAGATCTTGGAGGTGATGGAGGCGGGCGATCCGTGCGTCAGGTGGCCGCCGTGGTCGAGACGCATCGCCAGGATCGTGTCGCCCGGCTGGACGAGCGCCGTGTAGACGGCCAGGTTGGCGTTGGCCCCCGCGTGGGGCTGCACGTTGGCGTGCTCGGCGCCGAAGAGCGATCTCGCCCGCTCACGGGCGAGATCCTCCACCTCGTCGATCACCTGGTTCCCCCCGTAGTACCGACGGTGCGGGTAGCCCTCCGCGTACTTGTTCGTGAGCACCGAGCCGGTCGCGGCGAGCACGGCCGGGGAGGTGAAGTTCTCCGACGCGATCAGCTGCAGGGTGGTCGACAGGCGCTCCGCCTCCTCGCCGAGAAGGCGGGCGACCTCGGGATCACCGGCGAGCCACTCGGCGAACGGCGACGCCGGCGTCGTCTCCAGGCCCGGACCGCCGGGCACTGCGCGCAGCAGGGCAGCACCCGGGGAGGACGGCATGGCCACCACTCTACCGGCGCCCGGGCACAGGTCCCTGGTCGTTCGCCGTGATTCCGGCAGCAACGCAGGTCAGCGCAGCGACGCCTCGATCCACGACCAGGGGATGCCACCCTCGCGGAGGCACGCCGGGGGCGACACGGTGCAGTCGACCACCGTGGAGGGCTGCCCCTCGCACGTTCCGCCGTCCACCACCAGCGCGACCTCGTCGGCGCCGAAGGCCTCGCACACCTGCGACGCGGTCGTGCACGGCGCGGCGCCGTGCCTGTTGGCACTCGTGGTCGCGAGCGGCCCTGCACGGCGGCACAGCGCCTGGACGAACCTCTGGTGGGGCCGGCGGAGGCCGACGCTCGTCCCGTCACCACCCAGGTACGAGCCGAGCTCACCGTCGACCGGCACCACCACCGTGAGCGCACCGGGCCAGAAGCGGGCCGCGAGCATCGAGGCCGATCGCGGCCAGCGGCTCGCGACCTCGCGCGCCTGACGCCATCGGCCGACGAGCACCGGCAGCGCCAGCGCCGGCGGCCGGCCCTTCGCGCTGAAGAGGGCGGCCATGCCCCCGGGACGGTCGATGCGGGCCGCGAGCCCGTAGACGGTGTCGGTCGGGATGGCCACGACCTGGCCGTCCGCCAGCTCGAGAGCCGCAGCTTCGAGCGCAGCGGGGTCGGCGGCGTCCAGCACCGGCGGGGCGCCGACGCGGGTCACCTGCGTCCGACGACCGCGCGCGCCCTGCCGGCGAGGTCCTGCTCGACGCGGACGTCTCGGTAGCCGGCTCGGACCGCCAGCTCGGTCGCCGCCGCCGCGTGGTGCGGCGCCATCTCGACGACGACGGCGCCGCCCGGGGCCAGCCATCGGCGAGCGCCGGTGAGCACCGCTTCGACCGCGCCGAACCCGGGCGTGCCGTCCGAGCCGGCCGCGGCGACGAGCGCGTCGTGAGGCTCGCGCCGGACCTGGGGATCGAGCGTCTCGTACTCGTCCTGGCTCACGTAGGGCGGGTTCGCGACGACGAGGTGGAAGCTCTCCTCAGCCTCGGGCGCCAACGCGCCGAACCAGCTTCCTCGGCGGAGCTCCACCTGGGTGACGACGTGGGGCCGGCTGCTCGCCACCCTCCGAAGGTTCGCCTCCGCCAACGCCAGCGCGTCGGGGTCGACATCGGTCGCGACGACCCGCAGCGTCGGGCGGCGAGCCCCGAGCTCGGCCGCGATTGAGAGCGCGATGGCCCCGCTCCCCGTGCCGAGATCGGCGACGAGGAGGTCCACGGCCTCCGTGCGCCCCTGCAGTTCCTGGCGGCGCACCTCGGCCAAGGCGACCTCGACGACCTGTTCGGTCTCTGGCCGCGGGATGAGGGCGCGGGCGTCCACCGAGAGCTCCAGGGTGCGGAACTGCCACGTCCCCAGCACGTACTGGAGCGGCTCGCCCTCGAGCCGGCGGAGCGCCATGTCGGTCGACGCGCGTACCGCAGCGGCGTCCGCGTCCTGTTCCGGTCCCAGCACCTCGTCCACGATCCAGCGCGCCTCGTGCGCCGAGCCGAGACGGTCTGCGAGCGACGACTGGAGCGCGGCGCGCGACGTCATGCGACCTCGCCTGCCAGTTGCCGCGCACGCTTGTCGGCCATCAGCGCCTCGGTCAGGTCGTCCAGGTCGCCTTGGAGCACCTGGTCGAGCTTGTAGAGGGTCAGGTTCAGCCGATGATCGGTCACACGGTTCTCGCGGAAGTTGTAGGTGCGGATCTTCTCCGATCGCCCGCCGCCACCGACCTGGCTCTTGCGCTGCGCGGCGAGCTCGAACGCGCGGCGGTCCTGCTCGGCCTTGAGCAGGCGCGCCCTCAGCACCGTCATCGCCTTCGCCCGGTTCTGGATCTGGCTCTTCTCGTCCTGCATCGAGACGACGATCCCGGTCGGCAGGTGGGTGATCCGCACCGCGGAGTCCGTGGTGTTCACCGACTGGCCGCCGGGCCCCGTCGAGCGGTACACGTCGATCTTGAGGTCCGCCGGGTCGATCTCCACGTCGACCTCGTCCGCCTCCGGAAGGACGGTGACCGTCGCCGACGACGTGTGGATCCGCCCCTTGGACTCGGTGACCGGCACCCGTTGGACGCGGTGCGGGCCAGCCTCGTGCTCCAGGCGCGCCCAGGCGTCGCCACCCTTGACGACGAACACGACCTCGTTCAACCCGTCGCGCTCCGAGACGCTCTCGGAGAGCACCTCGACGTGCCAGCCGCGACGCGCCGCGTACCGGGTGTACATCTCGTAGAGGTCGCGGGCGAACAGGTTCGCCTCCTCCCCGCCCTCGGCACCTCGGACCTCCACGATGACGTTGCGACCGTCGTTGGGGTCCTTCGGCAGGAGCAGGATGCTCAGCTGTGCGCCGAGCGTGGCGATCTGCGCCTCGGCAGCCTCCACTTCCTCGAGCACGACCTCGCGGTCGTCACCGGTCGATTCCTCGAACAACTGGCGCGCCGCGGAGAGATCTTCCCGCGCGCGCCGAAGCTCCCGCCACGTCGCGACGACCTCACTCAGCTCCTTGTGCCGCCGCGAGAGGTCGCGAAGACGCGCGGGATCGCCCGTGGTGGCGGGGTCGGCCAGCTGCACCTCGACATCGGTCAGCTCGTGCTCGAGCGCGTCGAGACGCGCGTCGAGGGGCGGCACCTGCGACTCAGCAGGCATGGGACCGCAGCCCGGCCCGGTGCCGGGCCAGGCTCAGCTCTTCGCCGGAGGGCGCTTGGCCCCGCGGCGGCCGTAGCGGCGCTGGAACCGCTCGACGCGCCCGCCAGAGTCGACGAGCTTCTGCTTCCCCGTGAAGAACGGGTGGCACTCGTTGCACAGCTCGACGTGGAGGTCGGACTTGGTCGAGCGGGTGGTGAACGTGTTGCCGCACGAGCAGCGGACCGTCGCCTGCTCGTAGGTGGGGTGGATGTCTACCTTCATGGTTCCTTGCTTTCTCGATCGTTCCGGCGTCTGGGAATGCGGGTGTATCTCGTCTGGGCGGAGGATCAGCCGCCCGGGGTCGGGCCCTTCGCGATCTCTGCGAGGAACTCGTCGTTGCTCTTGGTCGTCCGCAGCTTGTCCATGAGCAGCTCGAGCCCGGCGGCAGCGTTGCCTTCGCTCGCCAGCGCGTTCAGCACCCGGCGCAGCTTCCAGACCTGCTGCAGCTGGCCACGGTCGAAGAGGAGCTCCTCGTGGCGGGTCGAGCTCGCGTTCACGTCGATCGACGGGTAGAGGCGGCGTTCGGCGAGCCGGCGGTCGAGCCGGAGCTCCATGTTGCCGGTGCCCTTGAACTCCTCGAAGATGACCTCGTCCATCTTCGAGCCGGTCTCGACGAGCGCGGTCGCGAGGATCGTGAGCGAGCCGCCCTCCTCGATGTTGCGCGCGGCACCGAAGAACTTCTTCGGCGGGTAGAGCGCCCCGGAGTCCACGCCACCGGACATGATCCTTCCGGTGGCAGGCTGTGCGAGGTTGTACGCACGGGCCAACCGGGTGATGCCGTCGAGGATGATCACGACGTCGCGCTTCAGTTCGACGAGCCGCTTCGCCCGCTCGATCGCGAGCTCCGCGACAGCCGTGTGCTCGTCCGACGGACGGTCGAACGTCGACGCCACGACCTCACCCTTCACCGACCGGCGCACGTCCGTCACTTCTTCGGGCCGCTCGTCCACGAGCAGGACCATCAGGTGCACCTCGGGATTGTTCGCTTCGATCGAGTGCGCGATCTGCTTCATGACCGTGGTCTTGCCCGCCTTCGGGGGCGACACGACGAGCCCGCGCTGGCCCTTCCCGATCGGAGAGAGAAGGTCGACGATCCGCGCCGTCACGTCGTCCTTCGCGCCGTGCTGCTCGAGCGTCAACTTCTCGTCGGGGAACAGCGGGGTCAGATCTTCGAACCGGGGCCGCTGACGTGCCGCCTCGGGATCCATCCCCGACACCTTGTCGATGCGGAGCAACGCCGGGTACTTCTCGTTGCTGGACGCGGGGCGGCATGCACCTTCGACGTAGTCGCCCTTGCGCAACGCGAAACGGCGAGCCTGGCTGATCGAGACGTACACGTCCTTGGGCGACGGCAGGTACCCGTCGCAGCGCAAGAAGCCGTACCCCTCGTCGCGCAGGTCGAGGAGCCCGCGCACCTCGACGAGCTCGCCCTGGTACGGCAGGTCTTGGCCCGGGGCGCCCTGCAAGTCGCGCTCGGCGCCACCCTGGCCGCGCTCACGGCCACGCCGCCGGCGGTTCCGGCGGTTGCCGGGCTCCGCGTTGGGACCCTGCGCGTGACGACCCTGCGGGCGCTGCCCTTGACGGGTGGCGGAACCGGTGGACCCGTTGACGTCGTGTGGCTGGGGCACGTCCCCGGACGCGCTCCCGCCGTCACCGCCATCGTGCAGGTCGCCCACGGTCGCCGGAGCGGCTGACCCGTCGGCCGACCGGTCGTGGGCCGCCGCGCCGTCGGGCGTGGTGGCGGACACGGGGTCGGACGTCGCGTTCGACGCCCCCACATCGCGCTTTCGCGCCCCATTGGTCGACGTCGTGCTGTCGGACGCGGGCGCGGTGGGGGTGTGCCCGTTCGCTCCGTTCGACGACGTCACGCCGGCCGCCTCGAGGATGCGGTCGATAATCACGGACTTCTTCGTACGCGACGTCGTCTTGAGGGACATCGCCTGCGCGATCGTCTGGAGCTCTTCTCGCTCCTTGCCCTCGAGCACTGACCGTTCGAGCTGCTCTTCCGCAGTCATCGGTCTCCTATCTCCTGATGGTGCGCGAGCCGTGGCGAGAGCCACGCCGCGCGAGGACGGAACACGGGTGAAGGACGAGCGCCGCAGGCCGCCTGCTCCCGCGTACCACCGGTGGCGTCGCAGGTTCGGACGGGCCGTCGGGCCAGCGACCAGTGCGCCGTTGCCCGGTGGGATGCACTCATCGTAGCCGCTGTCCGTGGTCGCGGCAAACACCCCGGCATTTCCTCGGCCAGACCGGCTTTCGCGCCGCCCGCCTGCGGGGTCACGGACCTTCTCCCGGGTAGGTGAACGTCCCGTGCGGCGGGTTCATTCCCCGCACGGCGCGCCCCGTGCCGCTCCGCCTCCCGGTCCCGGCGCGGCGGGGTCGCAAGAGGCCCATCTGGAGCCCGGTGGGCCGGAGGCGACCGGGACGGAGAGCGAGAACCCGGGAGCGTCGGCCTTGACCGTCAGAACCCGAGCGCTGTGAGCACCGCGTCGAGGTCCGCGTCGACGACCGCGGGTACCGAGATCTGGCTGATCGCCAGGTCCGGATCCTTCAACCCGTGACCCGTGAGCACGCACACCACGGTCGAGCCGGCGGCGATGTCGCTCCGCAGCATCCCCGCTACCGCCGCGGCCGAGGCCGCCTCGCAGAACACCGCCTCTTCGCGGGCGAGCAACCGGTAGGCGTCGAGGATCTCCTGGTCGCTCACCGCGGTCACCGAACCCCCCGACTCGGCCACCGCCGCGGTCGCGGGGTACCAGCTGGCGGGATTCCCGATCCTGATGGCGGTCGCGATCGTGTCGGGGTGCTCCACCGGATGACCGAGGACGATGGGCGCGGCACCTTCCGCTTGGAAGCCGAGGAGCCTGGGCAGGTTGGGCGCGAGCCCGGCCGCCTTGTACTCGAGGTACCCGCGCCAGTACGCCGTGATGTTGCCGGCGTTCCCCACCGGCATGCACTGCACGTCGGGTGCCCGGCCCAGCACGTCGACGATCTCGAATGCCGCGGTCTTCTGGCCTTCGAGCCGGTAGGGGTTGACCGAGTTCACCACGGTGACGGGAACCCGGTTCGGGAGCTCTCGGACGACGTTCAGGGCGTCGTCGAAGTTCCCGCGCACCTGCAGCACCCGCGCCCCGTGCACCAGGGCCTGTGCGAGCTTGCCGAGGGCGATGTAGCCCTCGGGGATCAGCACCACGCAGTCGAGACCGACCCGGGCGGCGTACGCGGCCGCTGACGCCGACGTGTTGCCCGTCGACGCGCAGACGACTGCCTTGGCTCCCTCGGCGACCGCCTTTGAGATCGCGAGCGTCATCCCCCGATCCTTGAACGAGCCGGTCGGGTTCGACCCTTCGACCTTCAACCACACCGAAGCGCCGACGTGGGCGGAGAGGCGAGGCGCGGGAACGAGCGGCGTGCCCCCTTCGAGGAGCGTCACCACCGGCGCGCCGTCCTCCACCGGCAGAAGCTCGCGGTACTCCTCGATGATGCCGCGCCACGGGGCGGCGACCGGCACGTCAGCGGCTCCGTGCAGAGCCGTGGGACACGTGCAGCGGGGCACCGTCATCGGCACCGATCACGCGCAACACCGTGCCGACGCGTACCACCGTGTCGATGACGGCCAGGGCATCCAGCGTCGCCCGCACGTCCCCTTCTCGTGCGGTGTGCGTGAGGAAGACGAGACGCGCCGCGGTGCCGAGGCCGTCCTGCTCCATCGCCCTGATGGAGACGGCGTGGTCGCCGAACGCCGCCGCCACGGCCGCGAGCACGCCTGGGCGGTCGGCCACGTCGAGGCTGATGTAGAAGGCCGAACGCAGGTCGTCCGTCGGCCGCACGGAGGTCCGGCGCCGATGGGGTGCCGGGGCGTGCGCCCCCGCCCGGAGGTTCCGCGCGGCGTCGATGAGATCTCCGAGCACCGCGCTCGCGGTGGGCGCTCCTCCTGCCCCCCTGCCGTACAGCATGAGCTCGCCCGCCGCCTCACCCTCCACGAAGACCGCGTTGAAGGGCCCGCGCACCGAGGCCAGAGGGTGATCCGCCGGCACCATGGCCGGGTGGACCCGTACCGACACGTCGGGACCGCCGTCGACCAGCTCCGCGATCGCCAGCAGCTTGATGACGTACCCGAGCCGAGCCGCGTGCTCGACGTCCAGAGACCGGATGCCGGTGATGCCCTCCCGCGCCACCGTCGTCCCGAGGACGTCGCTGCCGAAGGCCAGGCCTGCGAGGATCGCCGCTTTGGCGGCTGCGTCCTCACCCGACACGTCCGACGATGGGTCCCGCTCGGCCAGGCCGAGCTGCTGGGCTTCGGCAAGGGCCTCCGCGTAGTCCATGCCGTCGTCCGTCATGCGGGTGAGGATGTAGTTGGTCGTCCCGTTCACGATCCCCATGACGCGCAGCACCCGCTCGCCGGCGAGCGACTCGCGCAGTGGCCGGATCACCGGGATGGCGCCGGCCACCGCCGCCTCGTACAACAGGTCGACCCCGTTCGCCGACGCGATGTCCGAGAGCTCGCCCCCCGCTTGAGCCAGGAGGACCTTGTTGGCGGTGACGACGGGCTTGCCCGCACGTAGCGCCGCCTCGACGAGGGTGCGTGCCGGGTCGAGGCCTCCGATGAGCTCGACGACCACGTCGACGTCTGATCGTTCGACGAGAGGCTTCGCGTCGTCGGTGAAGAGCCCAGGACCGATCGCGCCCGGGGATCGCCGCGGCCGGCCGAGGTCGAGGACGGCGATCCCGGCCAGCTCGAAGTGGACACCGGTACGCGTGGCGATCTCCGCCGCGCGCGTGCTCAGCAGCTCTGCGACCGCCGAACCGACGTTTCCGTAGCCGAGGAGCGCGACGCGAACCGGTCCCGAAGGATCCGACCTTGCCGGCCGCGCCGACGTGGCCGCAGTTGCCGCCGTTGCCGCCGTCGAGGCGGTCGAGACGCCGGAGGCCGTAGGAGCACCCGCCTCCGCGGCCGCGCTCGACGCACTGGCCCCGGGCAACATTCACAGAGGCTACCGCCTGGATTGGCACCGACTGGGATGCTGGCCGGCCGTATGGTCGAGAGAGAGCGCGTGCGCGAACATGACGCGGGGAGGTGGAACGTCGGTGCTTCTCAGGAACCGGCGCCGGAGGAAGATCCGGTGAGCTCGAGGTGGAGAGCGGTCGCGGGCGGTCTGTCGGTCGCCGCGGCATCGGTCGTGCTCAGCGCGTGCTCATCGAGCCCGTCCGCGACGTCAACCACGTCTACCACCTCGCCCTCCACGACAACCACTGCGACGACGACCACGACCACCACGACCACCCCGGCCACGACCACCACGACGCGGCCACCCGCGTCCGCCACGACGATCGCCGCGGCCCCCGCCACCTGCACGGTCGCGAATCTCCACCTCGACGACGTGGGCCAGGGTGGCGCGGCCGGCACCCAGGAAGTCACCTTCTCGTTGACGAACACCTCGACGACTTCCTGCGCGACGTACGGCTATCCCGGGTTGCTGCTCCTCCACACATCAGGCGCCGCGCTGCCCACCACCGTCCACCGTGGCGGCGGGCTCACGTTCGACGACTTCGCGCCCACCCACGTGACGCTCGCCGCCGGCCAGACCGGCTACTTCAACGTCGGGTTCAACGACGTCCCGACGCCGACAACGACGTGCTCCTCGGCACACCTGATCGAGGTGACGCCGCCGACAAACACCACACACACCACTGTGGACGTCACGCTCGGCATCGACGCCTGCGACAACGGAACCCTTGACGTGTCGCCGGTCTTCGCGTCGACAGACGCGGCCGCGACCCAGACCACTGCTCCGTCGCAGTCGGGGTGAATCCCTGGGAAGCGCTCCCCGACGCGGCGGCTCCGTGCGTCGCCTTGTCGTGTCAACCTTGCGCCGAGAGGGGCACGGTGCCGCGGTTCACGGCTCCGTCCGCGTCGACCACGAACCACAGGCCCATTGTCTCCCCCTGCCCGGTGATCTCACCCGGAGAGGCGTCCCGCTCGTAGAGGTAGAGAGGCCAGCGGTCGTAGGTGACCTGCAGTCTCCCGTTCCGTCTCCTCGTGGTCCCGAGAAGGGACGACCGCACACCCCGGCCGCCCACGGGTCGCCGCGACCCACGCGGGAGAAGCAGGGGCGGCCACTCAGAGGCGCAACGGCCTGTGCACTTCGACGGGCCGCGGCGGTCGGGCATGTACGCATAGAGGGTGTGACCGGACCCGTCGACCAGGATCGTGCCGAGCCCGGTCACGTGCCGGGTCAGCACCTCGGCGCGTCCGGCTTTGGCGAGTCGCGTGCCCGCGCCCGCCGCAGCGCTCGTTCCGCCGCAGCTCACGAGGCACAAGGCTGCCGCCACGACGGTCAGGGCGCTTCCGACCCGACGAGCCCGGGCACCAACGCTCTCGAGCCGTGGCCCACCGCCGTGCACCTTGTCAAGGTAGGCGCGGAGAGTCCGATCGGATCGGCAGGTGGTGCAGTCGGGGTCGGCGGGTGGGATCGGCAGCTGGGGCTCTCCCGTAATGGCACGCCGCTCCTCCAAGTGTTGCTATTCTCGTGGAGACGATATATCGTGATCGGTTGAAGACTGTCGATCAGACGAGCACGGTCGGTTAGGACGGCCAGGGGGCAGACATGAACAGGACAAACAGGACAAGGGGCAGCAGGGGCAGCAGGGGCCACGAGGACAGGTGGGCGCGTGAGCAGGGGCGGGCGAACGCCCGAGCCCGCTGGACACGAGGCGAGCCGGGAGACGACATGGGAGCGCCCCGGCGCGGTCGGCGTCGCCACGGGTTCCCGGGACCGTGGGCCATGGCCGCAATGGGCGGGCCCGGCTTCGGGTTTCCGTGGGGCGGTCCGGGTCGGCCCCGGCCTCGACGGGGCGACGTCAGGTTGGCGGTGCTGAGCCTGCTCGCGGAGCAGCCGATGCACGGCTACCAGATGATCACCGAGCTCGCCGAACGGAGCGGTGGCGCATGGCGGCCGAGCCCGGGCTCGATCTACCCCACCCTGCAGCAGCTGGAGGACGAGGGGCTGGTCTCGGTCACCGAGCAGGACGGTCGCCGGACCTTCGAGCTCACCGACGCCGGCCGTGACGAGGTGCAGCGGGCTTCTGCGGGCCGACGGGCGCCGTGGGAGGAGCTCGCGGACGAGGACGGTGCGGGAGCCCGAAGCCTTCGCGCCACCGCGTTCCAGGTGATGGGCGCCGTCACCCAGGTGGCAGCCGCCGGAGACGACCACCAGGTCGCCCGCGCGGTGAGCCTGTTGAAAGAGACCCGCAAGTCGCTCTACCGGCTGCTCGCCGAGGACGACGACGGCCAAGGCGACGACGCGTGAAGGCTTGGCCGTGAAGCTGGGGACGAGAGCGTGAGGGGGTGCGCCTTCGTCGAGCAAAGAGCTGCGAGCTCAGACGAGTCGGCTCAGACGAGTCGGCTCAGACGAGCCGGTGGCGCACCCACCACACGCTCAAGGCCGCGAGTGCCAGCGCGACCACGGCGAACAACGCGGTTTCGTAGGCCTGGAAGGGCCAGTAGCGGCTCGCCGGCTGGTAGGTCACGACTGCGTGGAATTTGGTCGCGATACGGGCGATGCATGTCTGTATGCCTCCACCGGGCGCGGGACCCGAACGGGTGACACCCACGGCACCGCTCCCCGGACCTCCCGCCAGTGTCGGACAGACGCGTGCGAGGTACCGCGCCGTCGGGGCATGGCCTGCGTCGTCGACGATCGACGCCGAGAGCGCCCAGGCGTTCGGGATGTTCGGGGGGATGGCGCCGATCGTGACAGGTCCCGACGGCGACCGGGTGAAGCCGAGCCCGCTCAATTTGGAAAGCGGGAGCGAGAGGCGGAGAGGCGCCTCGAAATGCGGGCGGATCCAATAGGTCACCGCGAGGCGTGCAGCCACATAGCCCACCAGCGTCGTCGCCATCGCTGGCAAGGTCCGCCCGAAGACGAGGCCGGCGGTCGCGCCGAGGGCGAAGGCAAACAGGGCGTAACCAAACGGCACGACCCCGAACATGCCGAAGTTGGCCGGCGAAAATCTGTCCGCGTTGACGATGTTGATCGGGTTGGCCCACCAGGCGACCATCAGGCTCAGCCCGCCTGCGACCCCGCTCGTCACGAGCCCGACGAGGGCGAACTTCACGACGACCCAACTCCTTCGGCTCACGCTCTGCGTCCAGGCGAGACGGAAGGTGCCCGTCTCGAGCTCCCTCGCAACGAGCGGGGCGCCGAAGAAGATGCCGAGGATCGCCGGGGCGACAAGCACGAGCACCGCGGCGGCGCCTTGGAGCGTGCGGTACGTGTTGGTCAGCTGGCTGGGCGCTGTGCGGAAGACGTGCACGAGGTGCGGACCGGTCGCGCCGAGCACGATCGCCACCACCACCAGCCCGACGACAGCGACGACCGCTTCGGTTCGGAACTGGCGCCACGCGAGGCGGATCACGAGTGAGCTCCAACAAGCGTCCGTCCCTGCTTGTGGCCGTCGGTTGCTTCCCTGCCCATGTACGCGAGGACCAGGTCTTCGAGGTCCAGTTGCTCGACGGTCCATGCGGGGTCGTGCACCGGGCTCTCGTGACGGACGAGGAGCGCGCACTGGCGCTCGGTGACGGTCTCCTCGATGATCTCCCAGTCGGGTGGCAGGTGAAGGCCGTCGCGCCTCGGACCGGTCAGACGATGGTGACTGGCGAGAAGTTCTTCGATCTCTCCGGCGACGAGGACGCGCGATGCGACCAGGACGACCAGGTAGTCACAGACGCGTTCGAGGTCGGAGACGAGGTGCGAGGACAAGATGACGCTCACGCCGTGCTCGGCGACGATCGACATGAGCGACTGCAGGAATTCACGCCGCGCGAGGGGGTCGAGGCTGGCGACGGGCTCATCGAGGACGAGAAGCTCAGGTCGCTTGGCGACGGCCAGGGTGAGCGCAAGCTGCGCTCGTTGCCCGCCCGAGAGGGTGCCGGCCTTCTGGGACACGTCCAGCCCGAGGTGTTCCACCCGCTCGAGCGCCAGGTCCTCGTCCCAGGTGGGGTTGACCCATCCCCCGAGCCGGAGGTGGTCGCCGACCGTCATGCTCGCGTACAGGGGCGTGTTCTGGGCGACGAAGCCGACCCTGGCGAGTTGCTCGGAGCTCTCGGCGGGACGGTGTCCGAGCACCTCGATGCGGCCGGCGGACGGCTCGAGGAGCCCGACAGCCAGATGCAGGAGCGTCGTCTTGCCCGCTCCGTTGGGCCCGACGAGCCCGACGACCTTGCCTGCGGGAATCGATAGCGTGCACCCGCTCAGCGCCGAGCGCCGGCCGTAGCGCTTCGTGAGGCCCTGCGTGTCGATCGCCGAGGTCACGCTACGCCCTGGTCAGCGGAGGCCCGAAAGCTGTCCTGGAACAGCGCCTCGATGCTCTCATCGTCGAGTCCGGCGCGGCGGGCCTTTGCCAACCATCGCAGCAGGTCTTGGCGAAGCGGCCCATGTGAGGCGAACGACCCGTCGCTCAGCGTCGCGGTGACGAACGTGCCGATACCGGGCCTCGGGGAGACGAGCCCGGAATGCTCGAGCTCCTTGTAGGCCTTGAGCACGGTGTTCGGATTGATCGCGAGGCGTTCTACGACCTCTTTCACGGTCGGGAGCTGGTCGCCCACCTGCAGCACGCCTAGCCGGAGCGCGCGCTGCACCTGGCGAACGATCTGCTGGTAAGGAGGCAGGCCCGAACGTGCTTCCAGGTGGAGCTCGATCACCAATCCTCCATTCATATAGGTACCTAGATCATTATGAGGAGTGGACCGGGCCGCGTCAAGTGGTGGGTACTCAGGCACCAGCGCGCCGGGATCCACCCCTCAGGGTTGGACGATGGGAGCGCTGGCGTTCCCGGTCAGCTGCGCGTCGTGGTGGAACTGGGGCCAGGTCCCGGGAGCGTCGACGTCGTCGTCGGACGCGTCGATCTCGAAGTGGGTAGCGACGCTGTCGCGCAGCTGGTAGCCGACGACCGTGATGCCGATGCTCCCGTTCGGGTCCTTCGTGACGAGCGGGGCGTTCTGAAAAGCGGTTGTCCTGATCACTGTGGCGTCCAGGACGCGCCCGTTTTTGCCTGTCAGCACGTCGAAGCCGTCGATCGTGGCGACGACGACGACTTGGTGGTCCGTGCCGAGCTCGGCCGTGACAGGTGAGCCGAAGATGTCGTGCCTCAGCTGGGCGTGCCAGAGGGTCGCGCCGTTGACGCCGTTGAGCGCGTAGACGCCTCCCGAGTGTGTGGTGACGAGCACCTGCAGCGCTCCGTTGCCGAGCACGTCGGCGAGCGCCGGGCTCTCGTAGCCAGTTGTCCCTGAGAGCTTGTGCGCCCAGACCAAGTTGCAGTCAGCGTCCACGGCGATCACCTCGTCGTGCAGCGACGCCGTCGGGAATGTCGGCCCGGTGCCGGCCACGATCCCGACCGCAGAATCCGCGAGGAACTTCCCAACGGCGGGGGACGAGTTGACAGACTCGTCGGTTGTGTCCTCGCAGAGGAGTCTCCCGGTCGCGCTCAGAATCCGGATGTGCCCCCCGTTCGTGTACTTCTTGTGATCCGCGAGGCCCGCGGTCTGCGCACCCCCCTCGATGATCTGGTTCACGCCGTCGCCTTTGACGTCGGCGATCGACGGCGTCGCGAAGTTCGAATCGGCCTGGAACCACGGAAACCCCCGCAAGATCGCGCGCGTGGTGGCGTTCATGGCGTAGGTGTCCTGGCCGAGCGACCCGGCAACGGCAGCGGTGACCCCGCCAAGTGTGCCGATCGCGATGCCTGCGAAGACACCGTCGGCGCGACAAGCGTGGTCGGTCGAAGGGTTCGGCGCCTGGACGAGAACCTGAGCTCCGGTCGGGAGCAGCCACTGGTAGCCGCCAGCGCAGGGCTCCGCGGCGTTGCCGGTCCCCACGAGCACCGTGTCGTGCGCTACGCCGGGTCTCTTCAGGACCGACGGCGTCGATGTCACGGGCGCGCCGACATCCTTCGGCCAGCCCGGCAAGGTGTCGCCGGTGGCGAGGTTCAGCGCGTAGACGTCGCCCGATCGGTCTCCGAAGACGACCGCAGCGCCGCGTCCCAGTGTGGCGATCGATGGCGACCCGAGCGCCACCCCATCGTGGGGGCCGTTTCTGAGCCTCACGCGCCAGACCTCGTGCAGCGGGAGACGTCGTGCGGTCAGGTCGGAAACGGCAGTGACGGCTTCGTGCCCGGCCTCCACAGCCGCCGAGCTCTTCGCAGTTGCAGCGACGGACGCCATCAGGCCGCCGGGTCCGACCGCCACCACCATGACCAGCCCGGAGATTCCGACACCTGCCAGCCGCACCGCGGCGCGCGTCTTGTACCCCTTCCCCATGACCCCCTCGATCCCCTCCACCGGACCTTTCCCCGTGTTCGCGGGTCCAGAAAGTCTCCCACGGTGAGCGCCCAGCGGATCGGTCGGGTCCTCCTTCTTCCCTCTTCATACCGCCACCACTTGGCACGACTTCACGGCACGACTGCGCCTCCGCTTCACGCGACACCGTCCTCCGACGTTCGATCAGATCCCGGCGGTGGCCGTGAGTACCCAATACGATTCACTCAATGCGGTGGAAGTACCAACGGGGCTACACGGGTTTCAACTTCCACGTAACCGGCGGCCACGAAGAAGCGGCCAGAGCTGCGCAGCGGGCGAGGAGGCCGAATCGCGTCGGGTTGCTGGTACTCCGGGTCCTGGGGCTCCGAAATGTCCCCAAGCCGGCACCCCCCGTACGCAGGGCATCACCGAGTCACGAGCATCGCCACAAGCCGTAGCTCCTGCCTGCACGCGCGCTGCCCACCGTCCGCGAGTA
>JASHYA010000026.1 GCA_030043315.1 Acidimicrobiales bacterium | reverse complement strand
GTGATGGCGAGCGCCGACTCGCCGCGGTCGATGGCCGCCGCGCTGGTGCGGCTCGGGACCGGACCGGCAACGAGAGGAGTGCGCGAGACCGAGGTCCGGTCGCTCGGCACGGTGGAGGTCGTTCCGCAGCGGACCCAGTGCGGCTCGTTCATGGTCGCGCCCGGCGCTGCACGGAGCTGGGAGCCCGGACCCTTCGTGGCCTCGGTGCTCGTGAGCCCCTCGCGCCTCGGGCGCCGCCAGGTGCTCCTCGGTCAGGCGCGCCCGGGGGAATCGTGGTCGCTCGAGCTCGCCGAGGACGGCCGGCCCCGGGCGGAGGTCACCGACGCGGGGAGGGTCCGTGCCGCGCTCGGCGACCACCCCCTCGTCGAGGGCGCGTGGTACGTGGTCGCTGGAGGCTTCGACCCGGCGTCCGGCGTGCACGTGTCGGCGCGGCCGCTCCCGTTCCGCGCGTCGTGGCGGTCAGCCGCAGACAGCTGGGTCGTGGCCTCGGACGGCGCCTCCGGGAAAGACGGGGCCCCGCCAGGGATACAAGGGCCTCCCGCCGGGATCGCCGGGATGCTGGAGGCCCCGGTCGTCGTGGCCGCGCGCGGGCAGCCCGACGGGCACTACGTCGACTGCTTCGACGGGAAGCTCGAGGCCCCGCAACTCGTGGAAGGCGTCCTTGCGCCCGCGCTCCTCGACGAGCTCGCGCGGGGCGGGCTCGTCGAGCGCGGCCTGCGCTGCGGGTGGGACTTCTCGCGGCGGCTGTCGCGCGACGGCGTGTCGGGGCGCGCGGTGCCCGGCCGAGGCGCGGCGGAGCTGGACGGGGTCCTGTGGAACACGCCGACCGAAGCCGTGACGGGCCACTCCTGGGACGGCAGCGAGCAGGACTTCAGGCTCGCCCCTCACCACTACGGCGCGATCCACTTCCACTCCGACGATCTCGACGACAGCGGGTGGCGTCCCGCGCTCGAGGTCGACCTCCCCTCCGACCTGCCGTCCGGCGCGTACGCGGTGCGGCTGCGGGACCACGACGGCCAGACGACCGACCGGGCGCCGTTCTTCGTGCGCGCGACGACGCCACGGGCCCCGCTCGTCTTCCTCGCGCCGACTGCGAGCTATCTCGCCTACGCGAACGACCATCCCGTGAGCGACGGCTCGTTCTCTGAGGCGATCGCGGGCCGGACGCCCGTGCTCTACGAGGACGACCTCCTCCTCCATGAGCACCGCGAGTGGGGTCTGTCGTGCTACGACAGCCACCTCGACGGGAGCGGCGTGTGCACCTCGTCCTCCCGCCGACCGCTCGTGAACATGCGTCCCACACACCGCTACCACGTCGGACCCTGGCAGCTCCCGGCCGACCTCGCGGTTCTCGGCTGGCTCGCGGACGAGGGCTTCGCCTACGAGGTCGTGACCGACGAGGAGCTCCACCGCGAGGGCGGCGACGCGCTCGCGCCCTACCGCGCGGTCGTGACGGGGACCCACCCCGAGTACTACTCGACGGCCATGCTCGACGGGCTCGAGCGGTACCTCGGGTGCGGTGGCCGCCTGCTCTCGATCGGCGCGAACGGCTACTACTGGCGGGTCGCGTTCGACCCCGAGCGGCCGTGGATCATGGAGCTGCGACGCGCGTACGCGGGGTCTCGCGCATGGGAGTCGGCGCCGGGGGAGGCCCATCTCGCCTTCAGCGGTGAGCTCGGCGGGTTGTGGCGCCACCTCGGCAGGCCACCCCAGCGCCTGACCGGCGTGGGGTACGCCGGGCAGGGCTTCGACCGGAGCGGCTGGTACCGCCGCCTGTCCGACAGCGACGATCCGAGGGCCGCCTTCGTCTTCGAAGGGGTGCGCGATCGGGTCTTCGGCACCGCCGGCGGGATCGGCGGCGGTGCGGTGGGCCAGGAGATCGACCGGTTCGACCCCGACCTCGGCAGCCCGCACGACGCGTTGGTGCTCGCGACGTGCGAGGGGCTCACCGAGGGGTTCCTCCGCTGCGCCGAGGAGGTCTCCTTCACGCTGCCGGGCACGAGCGCCCTCCTCGACCCCTTGGTGCGAGCCGACGTCGTCTACGTGGTGAAACCCGGCGGTGGTGCGGTCTTCTCCACCGGGTCGATCGCGTGGTCGGGGGCGCTCGGGGTGGACCCCGCGCTCACCCGCATCACCCGCAACGTCGTTGCGCGCTTCTGCGACCCCGCGCCGTTGCCGTGGTGATCGGCTGGCTCGCTCGGGGCTCGTGGGGGACCCCCGCGGGACCCGCGCGGGACCTCGCGTGGGAGTTGGCGATCGACGGTCTGGCGCCGGCCGGTCTCGCAACGTGAGATATAGTTCCGCCATACGTTCCGCTTGGCCCTGCGGCGCGCCGGGCACGGGGAGGACGAGATGATCGAGGACGAGATGACCGACGGCCGTCCCAGCATCGACTTCGACCACCACGACCCGCACTTCTCGGCTGCCGAGACCTACGCGTCGCTGCGCCGGACGTGTCCCGTTGCATGGTCCGACCGCCACGGCGGCTTCTGGGTCCTCAGCCGTTACGAGGACATCGCCAACGTCGCGCGCAACGACGCCGTCTACTCCTCCGCGCGTGACGAGCACGGTCACGGCGGGATCGTCATCCCCGAGTGGAGCACCGAGACGTCGATCCCCATCGAGATGGACCCACCCGAGCAGATGATCTACCGCCGCATGCTGAACCAGCTGTTCTCCCCCACAGCCGTGCAGCGGTTGCAGCCGGTCGTCGACGAGCTCGTCACGCGCACGATCGACGCCTTCATCGAGCGGGGGAACGCGGACCTGATCGACGAGCTGACCGGACCGGTTCCCGCGCTCGTCACCGTCCACGTGCTCGGCGTCGCCGAGCACCACGCCAAGCGGCTCCAGCGCGCGGTGCACGACGTCTTCAGTGCCGCGGTCGGCAGCGAGCGCTCCGCTCGGGGGGCTGCAGAGATGCAGTGGGTCTCGCAGCTCCTCCTCGAGCACGTCCGCGAGCGGCGGGTGCGCCCCGGCGCCGACGTGCTGAGCTTCCTCTGCACGCAGCTCGTCGACGGGGAGCCGCTCACCGACGAGGTCATTGCCTCGATCGCCAAGCTCATCGTCGGCGGTGGCATGGACACCACGACCTCCCTCACCGGCCAGACCCTGCGGTTCCTGTCCGCGTATCCCGACGTCCGCAGGCGGCTCGTCGAGCAGCCGGACCTCCTGGTCCCCGCGACCGAGGAGTTCCTCCGCGTGTTCGCACCGTCCCAGAGCATGGGCCGTACGGTCGTGAAGGACGCGACGCTCCACGGCTGCCCAGTGGCTCCCGGTGAGCGCGTCCTCCTGCCCTGGGTGTCGGCCAACTTCGACGAGTCCGTCTTCGAGCGGCCGGAGGAGGTCGTCTTGGACCGGCCCAAGAACCGGCACCTCTCGTTCGGGATCGGCTACCACCGCTGCGTCGGCGCGCACCTCGCGAAGGCGATGTTCCAGACGATGACGCGCCAGGTCCTCTCACGCCTCCCCGACTACGAGGTGCTCGAGGAGAAGGTCGTGGAGTACCCCGACCGCGGCAACCAGACCGGCCTCGACGCGCTGCCGGCGGTCTTCACGCCCGGACCGCGCGTGCTCGCCGAGGCGTGAGTCGCGAGAGCCGGGAGGGTCGAAGGCTCGAAGACGGCGCGATCGCAAGCGTCGTCGCGAAGGACGAGTAGGACGTCGTCAGTCAGTCGAAGACGAGGACCGGTTTCACGACCTTTCCCGTGACCGACGCGGCGATCGCCTCGTTGACGTCGTCGAAGCCGAAGTACTCGACGAGCCGGTCGACCGGGAACCTTCCCCTTCGGTGCAGGGCGAGGAGCTCGGGCAGGAAGACGTCGGGAACCCCGCCGCCGCCGATCACCCCGGTGACCGTGCGGCCGTTCAGCACGGTCCGCCAGTCGAGCACGAGCTCGTCGCTCGCCCCTGCGCCGACGATGGCGCACGTGCCGCGCGAGCTCAGCGCCCCGACGGCGGAGCGCACGACGTCGGCGATGCCCGTCGTGTCGACCGCGTAGTCCAGCCCGCCCGGGACGACCGCGCGCAACCCGGCGGCGAGGTCGGTCCGCCGGGCGTCGATCACGCCCGTCGCCCCGAGCTCGGAGGCGGTCGTCAGCCTCTCCGGGGCGGTGTCCACGGCGAGGATCGGCGCGCACCCCGCGACTGCCGCGGCGGCGACGGCTGCGAGGCCGACGGCGCCAACGCCGAGCACGGCGATGCTCGAGTCGACCCCGGCTCGCAGCGAGTTCAACACGGCTCCGGCCCCAGTCTGGAACCCGCACCCGAACGGTCCGAGCGGCCGGAGGTCCGCCCCGGCACCCTCGGGCACGACGACGACGCTGCGCTCGCCCACGACGGCATGGGTCGCGAAGCACGACTGTCCGAGGAAGTGCGCGGACACCGGGCCCGTGCGGCTGCGTACGGCGGTGCTCCCGTCGGGGCGGCGGCCGCTGAAGTTCAGCTCGTTGAAGTGGTCGCAGTAGGTGACCTGCCCGAGGAGACACCGCCTGCACCTCCCGCAGGTGGCAAACGTCGTGAGCACCGCGTCACCCGGTCGGACCTTGGTCACCGACTGACCGACGGCGACGACGGTGCCGGCGCCTTCGTGGCCGAGGATCACCGGTGGCGGGAACTCGCCGAGCGCATGGGTGTCGGTCCGGCAGACGCCGACGCTCGCCATCGCGACGAGGACCTCGAAGGGCCGCGGCTCGTCCAGCTCGACCTCTTCGATGACGAGCGGCTCGCCTCTCGCCCGCAGTACGGCCGCCCTGGCGACCGTCATCGCGCCTCGCATTCCATGACGGCATCTTGACTTGCGGGACGCGGCCGGTCAACATTCGCGCGATGCGCGTGCTCGGCCCCTCGGCTCGGTGGACGTGCCGCTCCAGGCGCGACGGTGCCACGTCGGTGGGCAATGCTGGTGACGGTGGATGCGGCGCGATGAGCGAGTTGACGCGGCTGGGAGAGAAGGTCGTCACGATCCACGCCTCCGCACGGTGAGCCCCGACAGCCCGTCGTTCACCGCTCGGGTCCGGGCTGGCGAGAGGGTCGTCGGCACCTTCGTGAAGCTCGACGGCCCCGAATCCGTCGACCTGGCGGCGGCGGCCGGGCTCGACTTCTGCGTGATCGACGCCGAGCACAGCCAGCTCACCCGCGGTGACGTCTCACGACTCATCCGGCACGCCGCGACGGCCGGATTGCCGGTGCTCGTGCGGCTCCCGGCGCTCGACCCTGGCGAGGTGAACCGGGCTCTCGAGGCCGGGGCGTCGGGCGTGCAGCTCTCAGGGCTTCGCTCGGCGGCGACGGCCCGGGCGCTGCGCGCGGCGATGCGCTACCCCCCGGAGGGCGCGCGCAGCGTGAGCCTCGCGCAGCCCGCCGCTGGCTACGGCGCACGCGCGCTCACCAACTACCTCGCGACCAGCGCGGCGGATCCTCCCCTCGTCGTCGGCCAGATCGAGTCGGCAACGACCGAGGAGTCGCTGGAGGACGTGGTCGGCGTCCTCGACGTCGCCTTCGTCGGGACCACCGACCTCTCCGTGGACCTCGGGGTTCCCGGGGAGGCCGAGCACCCCGCCGTCGCGGCGCGGGTGGAGGAGATCGTGGCGGCCGCGTCGGCGCGCGGGGTCCGTGTCGGTGGCTGGGCGTCCACAGCGACCCGGGCGGCCGAGCTCGGCGCCCGGGGCGCGTCGTACCTCGTCGTCGGTTCCGACCTCCAGCTGCTCCAGCTCGGCATGAGGGCGCTCGCCTCCGAGATCCGGGACCGGTCGTGATCCGCCACGTCCTCGCCTTCCGCTTCCGGCCGGAGGTGCCCGAGCCCGAGCGCGCCGGGCTGTTGGCGGAGCTGGAGGCGCTCCCGACGAGGTTCCCCGCGATGGTGCGCTTCGCGCTCGGCGCCAACATCTCCCGCCGGGACGACACCTTCAGCTACGCGTTCTCCGTGGAATTCCAGAGCGAGGAGGAGCTCGTCGCCTACCTCGACAGCGAGGAGCACGAGCGGTTCGTCATCGAGCGCTTCCGGCCGCTGGTGGAATCCAGGGCGATCGTCAGCTTCGAGGCCGACACCGGCTCCGCGGACGGACGACGGGGTTAGGGCCCGCCGGGTGGGGGCGTACGCAGTACCGGTCCGGGGCGTGATCTTCGACATGGACGGCCTCCTCGTCGACACCGGGCACATCTGGCGGAGCGTCGGCGACGAGGTCTTCGCCGCCCTCGGCGCGGACATCTCCGAGGTCTCGGCGAGCGGGGCCGCCGCGGGCTTGGGCGTCGCCGACGCGATGGATCTCTTCTGCAACCATGCCGGCATTCCCGCGGGAGACCGCGCGGACGTCGAGCTTCGGGTCGTCGAGGGCGTCGTCGATGCGATCGCGCAGCGCGCGGAGTTGATGCCGGGAGCCCTGACCGCGCTCGACTTCTGCGAGCAGCGAGAGCTCAGGGTCGCGTTGGCCTCCGGTTCGCCACCGCCCGTCATCGACGCGGTGATCGCACGCTTCGGCCTCGTCGACAGGTTCGCGGCGGTGTGCTCCGCGAGCGAGGAGCCGTTCGGCAAACCCCACCCGTCGGTGTTCCTGACCGCGGCGGTGAGGCTCGGCCACCGCCCCTCCGGCTGCCTCGTGCTCGAGGACGCCGTCGAAGGCTGTGTCGCGGCCAAGGCGGCGAGCATGCGGGTGATCGCCGTGCCGGATGCTGCCGCGGCGGCCGACCCCCGCTACGCCATCGCGGATCTCGTCGTCCCCTCCCTCGAGCACCTCACCGACGACGCGGCGCTCGCAGTGATGGGGTTCGCACCCGTGACCGTCGACGTCGGCTGACCGCTCAGCCGGGCGGTACCCCGGCGTGGAGCGCGCGTACGGCCTCCGCCGCGCTCGTGACCGACTCGCGGAGGCCCTCGAACATGGAGGTCCCGCGTCGGCGGACCGGTGCGAGCTTGAGGCTCGCGGACGAGAAGCCCATCGCCGAGATCCGGCGGAGCTGGGCTTCGACGTCCCGGGCCGTGCCACAGATCGAGAAGGCCTCGACCAGCCGGTCGTCGACCAGGTCATCGAGCTCGGGCGGGTGGTAGGCGTCCGGGTCGAAGTACCAGCCCCGCTTCGTCGACAGCACGCGCTCGATGGCTGCGAACCGTTCCGGCTCGATCTCGAGATCGCTCGGGCGCAGCGTGACGAGGAACTCCGCGGCGTCCCGTCGCATGGTGGCGTAGGCGGCGTCACGGTCCGGGGAGCAGCAGAGCGTGAGGCGTGGTGCGAGCTCGACGGACGCTGCATCGCGCCCGGCCCGCCGTGCCCCCTCGGCGATCCAGCTCCGGTAGTCACGGGCGAACTTCTCCGACAGGTACCGCGCCCCGACGAGTGCCCGGTCGGCGAGCTCGCCGGCGAGACGCGCCACCTCCGGCGAGCGGGTGCCCACGGCGACCGGCACGTGGGTCTCCGGCGGGACGCGTAGGGCGGCGCCGTCGAGCTTGAAGACGCTCCCGTCGAAGCGGAGCGTCTCGCCCGCCAGGAGCGCGCGCAGCACCTCGATCGCCTCGCGCAGCGTTTTGACCGGGCGCGGCGTGCCGACACCGACCGCGTCGAGGCCGGCGCCGACGCCGATCCCGATGAAGGCGCGGCCCCCGGACACTTCGGCGAGCCCGGCCACCGCCGCAGCGGTGACCGCGGGATGGCGGAGATAGGCGTTGGTCACCATCGCGCCGACCGCGATCCGTCTGGTTGCCTGTGCGCACATCGCCTGCACCACGTAGGTGTCCTGCCAGAGCACCACGTCGGAGACGCCGAGCCGGTCGAAGCCCGCGTCTTCGATCAGGCGGCCGAGCTCGACGCACGCGCCGAGCGGCATGCCGGGGCTGAACTCCGCCTCGAGGATCACCGACCGAGGTGCTCCAGGCGGTGCCGCAGGAACTCGAGGATGCGGATGTGCTTCTCCGTGTCGAGCTCCATTATTTCGACGAGGAGCCGCCACATCGTCTCCTGCGACCCGGGCTTGAGCTCGCGGGCGAGGCTCTTCAAGCCCGCGGCGTCGTCTCGCTCGATCTCGAGGAAGCGTCTGGTCTGCTCCAGCAATTCCGCGAGGTGCTCTGGCTCGGGATCGGGCGGCCCCGGCACGGCCGAAGCCTGCGCGGTTGTGCCGGTCGCCGACGCACCGAGCCGTTCGAAGAGCGCGTGATGGCGGCGCTCGTCCTCCAGGATCACCTCGAGGAGGAACCGCGTCCCGGGGTCTGCGGTCGTCGCGGCCAGCTCCTCGTAGCGGGCGAGGACGTACCGCTCGTCACGAACGTGGGCGGAGAAGGCGTGCGCGATCGTGACCCACCACTCGTCGTTTGGCGCCATCACCGGTTCCTCTCCGCCCCCGTCTCGGTGTCCAACCGTCTTGGTATTCAAGATGGTATCCCGCATCGTGCTTGACGATCGGGGGGACCGGCGGTAACGTCGGGCAGGGACCGCGTCGGGGACGGGCGACCACCCCCACCGACCCCCGCGGGGGTGGTCGCCCTCCTCCGGCCTGGCGCGCGGCTGTGCGCGCCAGGAGCGTGACAGCGAGCAGACAGGAGGAAGCCATGCCGCGAAGCCTCACCGAGCCCCGTTGGACCCACGTCGCCCTCCCCGTGACCGACCTCGAGAAGTCGATCGAGTTCTACACGACGCTCACGCCGCTCGTCATCGTGGCGCGCAACGAGGACGAGAACGGGCACGGCGTATGGCTCTCCAACGACAAACAGGTCGAGACGCCGTTCGTGCTGGTGCTCGCCGAGTTCATTCCCGAGATGGCGGGGCGCTTCGGGATCGTTCCCGGCAAACCCCATCCGACCCTCGCGCCGTTCGCGCACATAGGCATCGAGCTTCCGAACAAAGAGGACGTCGACGCGGTTGCCGAGCGCGCGCGGCAGATGGGGGTGCTCGAATGGGAGCCGAGGATGATGGCCGAGCACATCGGGTACATCTGCTCGGCACGTGACCCCGACGGCAACGTGGTCGAGTTCTCGTGGAACCAGAAGGTCTTCACGAAGGTCCAGGAGTTGTGGGGCTAGGGGGATTGAGCGCGACTCTCGCGACGATGGCCGACATCACGTGGAGTGGACGGTGACGACGACTGCCGACAAGGTCGTCCCGACCGGCCGTCGGTCCCGCTTCATCTCCGAAGACTGGGAGGCGGGCGTCTTCCGGGTGCACCGTGACGCGTTCCGGAGCCGGGAGGTCTTCGACGCCGAGCTGCGAGCGCTCTGGGGGAAGAGCTGGCTGTACCTGGGCCACGCGAGCGAGCTCGAGCAGCCGTGCGACTTCAAGCTCCGGCGGGTGGGCGGTCGCCAGCTCATCTTCCTGCGCGACGTGAAGGGCGTGATCCGGGCCTTCTACAACTCCTGCCCGCATCGCGGGACCGCGGTCTGTCGGGAGGAGGAAGGCAACTCGAAGCACCTTCGCTGCTTCTACCACGCCTGGACCTTCGACACGGAGGGCTGCCTGGTCTCCCTCCCCTCCCCGGACGCCTACCCGCCGGACTCGGGGTTCCGGGAGCGGCTCGGGCTCCGTCCGGTCGCGCAGCTCAGTGTGTTCCGGGACTTCGTGTTCGTGTGCTTCGACGAACAGTCGCCCCCGCTCGCCGACTACCTGGGCCCCGCAGCCGACTACTTCGCGCTGATCGACGAGCAGTCGCCCGACGGCGTCCGCGCGCTCCCGGGTGCCCAGCGCTACCGCGCCCGCGCGAACTGGAAGCTCCTCGTGGAGAACGCGATGGACGGGTACCACTTCGCGCCCAGTCATGTCACGTTCCTCGAGTACCTGAAGCGGACCGGCACGACCACCTCCGATGCAGGCAACTCCGTCACGTTCTGCGGTCGGCACCTCGGGTCGGTGCAGCCGAACCACGGTGGCCGGATCGGCCTGAGCTGGGAGCCGCGGTTCGGGGAGGACGAGAAGGAGCGCATCGATCGCAACAGGGCCGAGATCTTCGGCCGCCTGGGAGAAGAGCGCGGCCGGTACCTCACCGATGGCTTCAAGGTGCTCTATTTCCTGCCGAACCTGATCCTGTTCGACATCGAGAGCGTGTCGGTTCGGATGCTCGAACCCATCGCGCCAGACCTGACCGAGGTCACCGCGTGGGCGCTCGCGCCGAGGACGGAGGATCCAGCGTCCACCGGTCTGCGGTTGAAGACCCTCGTCAGCTTCATCGGACCGGGGGGGCTGGCGACCCCTGACGACCTCGAGGCCCAAGAGGCCATCCAGCGCGGCATCGTGACGACGGCCGGCGACCCGCGCGAAGGGGTGGACTGGAACGACGTGTCCCGCGGCATGGCCGAGGAGCTCCGCGGCGACGCCCGCCTCAGCGCAAACGACGAGGCGGGGATCCGCCACTTCTGGCGCACCTGGGACGACGCCGTGTCCGCGCAGCTCGCCGCGGCCGGCTGCCCGTAGTCAGCTCAGCTCGCCGTCGTTCTTGCCGCGGATCTCGGAGAGCCGCTCGGCGGTCCCGCGCAGCGCCTTTGCCGCGTCCGAGCTCGTGGACTCGGAGAGCGTCGAGGTGGTGCCGACGAGCGCCATCACCGCGACCAGCTGCCCGTCCGCGAACACCGGTGCGGCGATGGTGCGCACGCCGTGGTACTCCGAGACGTTGATGGCGATGTGACCCTCGCGGATCGCTGCGAGCTCGTTGCGCAGCTTCGGGGAGAGCTCGAGCTGCTCGGCGAGGCCCGGCACGCTCGACTGGGGCAGGAAGGCGCAGAACACGCGTCCTTGCGCCGAGCCGAAGGGGTCCAGGCGTGAGCCTGGCCGGACGCTGACGCGGATGACGCGGTCGGTGCCGTCGTCTGCCCGGACGACGACCGGGGCCTCGCCGTCCCAGACGGAGAGGACGACCGTCTCGTTGACCTCCCGGACGAGGTCCTCCATCAGTGGCCCGGCGATCGTGATGATCGGCAGCCCTGCCCGTGCCGCGGCCGCGAGCACGAGCACCTGAGGCCCGAGCGTGTACTCCGCCGTGTTCGGGTCGTAGCGGAGCAGGTTCACCTGCCGGAGCGCCATCGCGTAGCGGTGCGCCGTGGCCTTGCTCATGCCGAGGCGGGCCGTGAGCTCCGACAGCGTGAGCCGGGGGCGGCTCGTGGTGAAGAAGCTGAGAATGTGCGCCGCGCGCTCGACCGACTGGATGGACGGGGCTGTCTCCCCTCGACGTGACCGCACCTGACGGCGCCGCGTCGAGCTTGTCCCGTCGCGCGCGGAACGCGCCACGCCGCCGTGTGCGCTCCCGCCGCGCGACGTTCCACGCCGGGGGTCGGGCACGGTGTCAAGTGTGTCAGACGTGGCGGCCATCGGCGCGGAACGCGACGTCCTCGAGCGCGATCTCGGCCGGGCAGTCCCTGCGGTCCAGGTCGCGGCAGGGCTCGAACTGACCCACGATGAGATACACTATCTCGCAGAACAAGACGACCACGCGCCCGCCGCCGTGGGAGATCGCAAGAGGGGTGGACGGTCGTGGAGTACCGGACGCTGGGCCGGACGGGGATGACGGTGAGCACCGTGTGCCTCGGCACGATGATGTTCGGCAGCTGGGGGAACCCCGACGAGCCGGAGTGCCGAAAGATCGTCGACCTCGCGCTGGAGCGGGGCGTGAACTTCGTCGACAGCGCGGACGTCTACGACTTCGGGAGGTCCGAGGAGATGGTCGGTCGGGCGCTCGAGGGCCGACGCGACGACGTCGTGCTCGCGACGAAATTCCACAACGCGATGGACGCCGACCCGAACCATCGGGGGAACTCGCGCCGCTGGATCCTGCGGGCGGCCGAGGACAGCCTTCGCCGGCTCCGCACCGACTGGATCGATCTCTACCAGGTGCACCGACCGGACCCGACGACCGACATCGACGAGACGCTCGGCGCCCTGAGCGATCTCGTCCACTCGGGGAAGGTTCGGGCGATCGGCACGTCCACCTTTCCCGCCGACCAGCTCGTCGAGGCGGCCTGGGTTGCGGAGCGGCGCGGCCGCGAGCGGTTCGCGTCCGAACAACCGCCCTACTCGATCTTCGCCCGAGGCATCGAGCGCGACGTGCTGCCGGCCGCCGAGCGTCTGGGGCTCGGCGTGCTCGTGTGGGCGCCACTGAACGGGGGATGGCTGAGCGGGAAGTACCGCCGCGGGGCCGAACCGCCCCCGGATTCGCGCGCGGAGCGGTCGCGTGACCACTTCGACTGGGGCCAGCCGGTGGCGGCCCGCAAGCTGACGCTGGTGGAGCAGCTCGGAGCGCTCGCCGAGGAGGCCGGCCGGCCGCTCGCCCACGTGGCGATCGCGTTCACGCTCGCGCATCGAGCCGTGACCGCGGCGATCGTCGGGCCCCGCACGACCCAGCAGCTCGAGGAGTTGCTGGGCGCGGAGTCTCTCGTGCTCGACGACTCGCTCCTCGACCGGATCGACGAGCTCGTGCCGCCGGGCACGAACCTGAACCCCGCCAACGCGGGCTACGACCCGCCGTCCCTTCTCGATCCCGCACTCCGCCGGAGGCGCTGAGCGGTGGAGATCCGTCGAGTCGAGCCCGTGCTCGTCACCTACCCCTTCGCGCGTGAGCCCCTGTCGTACTGCTACGTGCGGGTCGAGGCCGATGGGCTCGTCGGTTGGGGCGAGGCGTGCGACAGCTTCGGGTGCACCTATGCGGGGGTCGTTGGAAAGGCGGTGGAGGACGCGTTCGCGCCCCTCGTGGTCGGACAGGAGCTCGTCGCGGTGGAGCCGCTCGCGGAGCGCATGCGGTTGTTCACCCGCCGGCGGTTGGGCGACCAATGGGTCGCCGTCCACGCCCGGAGCGCCGTGGAGATGGCGCTGTGGGACCTGTTGGGTCAGGCGCAGGGCCGCTCGGTGAGCAGCCTGATCGGTCGGGTGCGTGACCGCGTGGAGGTGTACGCGTCGCACACCTTCCTCGAGGAAGGTGACCCGGCATGGCATCTGGAGCTCCTCGCGCCGGTGCTCGCGCGCGGCGTGCGGATGGTCAAGCTCCGGATCGGCCCGGAGTGGAAGGAGGATCTCGGCGTGCTCGCGGCCGTGCGGGCAGGTCTTCCCCCCGACGTCGAGGTGACCGTCGACGGCAGCGAGATCTTCACCGTCCCGACGGCGCTCGAGGTGGCGGCCGCGCTGGCGGACCTCGGGGTGCGATGGTTCGAGGAGCCGGTGCCCCAGGTCCGCAGGCGGGCGATCGAGGAGCTCGTGCGGCGCTCCCCGGTGGCGATCGCCTACGGCGAGCACCTCTTCGGGCTCGACGACGCG
>JASHYA010000260.1 GCA_030043315.1 Acidimicrobiales bacterium | reverse complement strand
CGGCTCCGGTGGTGATCACCTCTGTGAGCCTGCCGTCGACCACGAGGCGGGCGCCCTCGAGCCGCCCGCCGTCGCCGGTCGGCAGCCATCCACCCCTCCCGTCGGGTCCGTCGATCGTCGGGTCCGTCCCGTCCCGGTAGGCGCGGAGGAGCATCGGCGCGCGTACCAGGACCTCGCCGGCGCGGCCCTGGCCGGCGCGGCCGGTCCCCACGGTCACGTCCACCCCGTCGAGCGGAAGGCCGTCGTAGACCACCCCTGAGCCCGTCTCGGTCATCCCGTAGGTGGTCACCACGTTGGCGGGGAGGGCGACCGGGGGCGCGGCCCCACCGAGAAGGACGCAGGTGAAGAGCGCGGGGTCGATCCGCCGGAGCGCGGTCGCGACGAGCGACACGTGGGTCGCCCCGCCCCGCCGCCCGGCCTCCTCCACCGCGTCCGCGTCGAAGCGTGGGAGCACGGTGCACGGGGTGCCGGTGACGAGCGCGCGCGTGAGCACCGACAGGCCGCCGATGTGCGCGAGCGGGAGACATGCGAGCCAGTGGTGCGCGGTGGGGTCCATGCCGAGCCGCGCGCTCGTCGCTCTGGCGCTCGCCTCGATCGCGGCGTGGGTGAGCACGACGCCGCGCGGCATACCGGTCGAGCCGCTCGTGGCGATCACGACGGCGTCCCCCTCCTCGACGGGCGACCCGTCGTGGAGCCGTACGACTTCGCCGTCGGAACCGACGATCCGCGTCGGCGCCAGCGCGGAGAGGAGCTCGCGCGCGGCCGAAGCTCCGAGTCGCGGGTCGAGCGGCGCGACGGCGTCGCCGGTGTCCCAGACCGCGCGCAACGCGTCGACGAACCCCCGCCCACCAGGGAGATCGAGGGCGACGAGCTCCGGCACCGGCCGGTAGGTTAGAACCCCGTGGACACGGTCATCTCCGGCATGCCCGACGATCCCCTCGACGAGCTACGGGGGTTGCCGCTCCCGAAGTTCGAGAGGTCGGGCGAGTGGCGCGACATCCGCTACGAGACGGCCGAGGGGATCGCGAGGATCACGATCTGCCGTCCCGAGGTCCGCAACGCCTTCCGGCCGCAGACGCTCTTCGAGCTCTCCGACACCTTCGCACTCGCGCGGGACGACCCCGAAGTCGGCGTCGTCGTGCTGCGCGGCGAGGGATCCGACGCGTTCTGCTCGGGAGGCGACCAGCGGATCCGCGGGGACGACGGCTACGTGGGGGACGACGCGGTCGGAAGGCGGGGGATCGGCAGGCTGAACGTGCTCGACCTGCAGGTCCAGATCCGCCGGCTGCCGAAGCCCGTCGTGGCGAGCGTCGCCGGCTACGCGATCGGGGGTGGACACGTCCTCCACCTTGTGTGCGACCTCACCGTCGCGGCGGACAACGCGCGCTTCGGACAGACCGGCCCCAAGGTCGGCAGCTTCGACGGCGGCTACGGCGCGGGTCTGCTCGCCCGCACGGTCGGGCTGAAGCGGGCGAAGGAGATCTGGTTCCTCTGCCGCCAGTACGACGCCCGGCAGGCGCTCGACTGGGGCCTCGTGAACGCGGTCGTCCCGCTCGACGAGCTCGAGGCCGAGACCGCGGCCTGGTGCCGGCGGATGCTCACCTTGAGCCCGATCGCGCTGCGCATGCTGAAGGGCGGCATGCACGCAGCAGACGACGGCCTGGCCGGGATCCAGCAGCTCGCCGGGGACGCGACCATGCTGTTCTACATGACCGAAGAGGGGCAGGAGGGCCGCGACGCGTACGTCGAGCGACGTACGCCGGACTTCTCGAAGTTCCCTCGTCGCCCCTGACGAAACGGTGCCGCCCATGAGCACGGCGCCCGCGGCGATCCCGGGGCCGCTGGCGCGCTGGGTGGTCGGTGCGCGGCCACGGACGCTCGCGGCCGCGACGGTGCCGGTGGTGGTCGGCACCGCGGTGGGATGGTGGCTGCGGAGCGGCGCGCACGCCGGTGCGCAGCTGGTCGCCGGCCCGGCCTCGGTGATCTGGTGGCGCGCGGTGGCGGCGCTCGTCGTCGCGCTCGCGCTGCAGGTCGGCACGAACTATGCGAACGACTACTCCGACGGCGTGCGCGGCGCCGACCAGCGACGGGTCGGACCGCTCCGGCTCGTCGCGTCGGGCGCAGCCGCACCGGGATCGGTCCGGCTCGCGGCGATCGTGTGCTTTTTGGTCGCGGGTGTCGCCGGCGTCGCGCTCGCCGCGGCGACGACCTGGTGGCTGGTCCCGCTCGGCATCGCGTGCGTCGCGGCGGGGTGGCTGTACACGGGCGGACCCAGGCCCTACGGCTACCTCGGGCTGGGTGAGGTGTTCGTCTTCTTGTTCTTCGGCCTCGTGGCGACGGCCGGCTCGGCGTATGTGCAGTCGCAGACCTTCGGCCTGTGGTGGGCGTCCGTCCCGGTGGGCTTCCTCGCGACCGCGCTCTTGGAAGCGAACAACCTGCGCGACGTCTCGGGAGACGCGGCGGCCGGGAAGCGGACGCTCGCGGTACGCGTGGGTGCGCGACGCGCACGCTGGCTGTACGTCGGATCCCTCGCGGGCGTCGCGGCGGGCATCGTCGGCGTCGCCGTGGTCCGTCCGTGGGCCCTGCTCGCGCTCGGCGCGCTCGCCCTCGGGGTGCGCCCTGCCCGCGCGGTGCTCGGCGGCGCGGAGGGGCGCGACCTGCTGGCGGTGCTCGGGAGGACCGGGCAGCTCCAGCTCGCGGTGGGGGTCCTGCTCGCGCTCGGGATCCTTCTGTGAGATGCCGGCCCTGCGCGTCTGCGCGGTCCTCGGCCTCAACTGTCGAGGAACCCCCGGACGATCGCCGCGCAGAGCTCGGGCTGGGCGAGGTGCGCCGCGTGGCCCGCGCCCGGGACGAGGGAGGAGATCCCGGCCGGCGCGCCGTCTGCGAGGCGCCTCGCGGCCAGCGCGAACCGCACGTCGTCGGCGCCCGCGAGGGCGAGGAGGGGCATGCGCAGCTCCCCGAGGCGGTCCCACAGCGGCTCCTGGGAGCCCGTGCCCGTGAGCCGCAGGCTGGAGGCGAGCCCGGCCGGCGTGTTGCGGCGTCGCTCCTCCAACCCCGGGTCGCGCAGGCCCGCGAACATCGGCCCGGCCACCCAACGTGCGAGGAACCCTTCGAGGTCCTCCTCCACCTGCGCCGCGAGCACCTCGTCCCGTCGTCGGCGCTCCTGGCGAAGGTCGGCGTCCTCGATGCCGCCGGTGGCACCGATCAGGACCAGGCGGCGGGGACCTGGGCCTGCGGCGAGCGCCGCGTGCAGCGCGACGCGACCGCCGAGCGAGTAGCCGAGGAGGTCGAAGTCGACGCCGCCGGAGGACGCGACCTCCGAGAGGAGCGCACCGCTCTCGACGAGGTCCGCGCGCACGTCGGCCGACCCTCCGTGGCCGGGCAGGTCCACGCGAACGAGCTCGCGACCCGCGCCCACGAGATCGGCGAAACGGCCCCACGAGCGCGCCGTCTGGGTGAACCCGTGCGCGAGCACGAGCCGCGGGCCCGACCCGCTCGACTCCGCGTGCAGCACGTGCGATGAATGTAGTGCAGGCCGCTCTCAGGCCGATGCTCTCGGGGCCGCGGTGAACGCGAGTACGTGTCCGACGCGCTCGATCGGGTCGCCGACCGCTCCCATTTGAGGGGGTATCCTCACTTCGGCGCGGTCCTGGAGGATCTCGACGATGGCGTATCGCGGATTCCGGTGCACAGACGAGGACTGGTACCGCCAGGAGGGCGAGCGATCGAAGGCGCAAGGGCCGCCGAACCTCACGCTTCGCTGGCTCCTCCACCCCGTGTGCTTCATGTCTTGGCGTGCCGACGTCCGGCGCGAGGGTCCGTTCGCCCCCACTTTCAACGAGTGGAGGAGCTCGAAGAAGGCGGCACGGCAGGGGACGCGCAGCACCGGAGCAGCGCCAGAACGGTGAGCTGACGCGCACCGCCGTCGTTCCTGACGCGAGCGACGTGCAAGCGTGGGCCGCGGTCACGCCGCCCCGTTACCCTTTGGCACCGTGACGACTTCCGGTCCGTCCACCAGGGGTGCCGAGTCGGACGGCTACCCGGACCAGAGTGTGGTCCAGGCGACCTTCGCGGCGACCCTGGTCGACGAGTGGGTGCGGGCGGGCGTCCGTGACGCCGTGGTGTGCCCCGGGTCGCGCTCGACCCCGCTCGCGCTCGCGCTCGTCCGGCGCAGCGAGCTGCGCGTGCACGTCCGGCTGGACGAGCGGGGCGCGGGGTTCTTCGCGATCGGCCTGGCGGGGGCGACGGGACGTCCCGTCGTCGTCAGCGTGACGAGCGGCACCGCGGCGGCGGAGCTCCACCCCGCCGTCGTCGAGGCGCACCACGGGCGCGTCCCGTTGATCCTCTGCACCGCGGACCGCCCGCCGGAGCTGCACGACGTCGGTGCACCCCAGACCATCGACCAGGCGGGCATGTTCGGGAGCGCGCTGCGGTGGGCCGCGGCGCCGGGGGTGCCCACCCGGGAGACGGAGTGGTCCTGGCGGTCCCTCGGGGCTCGGGCGGCGGCCGAGGCGGCGTCGGGGCCGATGGGGCCCGGGCCCATCCACCTGAACCTGGCGTTCCGCGAGCCGCTCGTCGGGGACCCCGGGCCCCTTCCGGAGGGACGGCCCGGTGACACGCCCGTGCACCGCGTGGTGGCGCACGGCGGCACCGCGGAGCGGTGGTCCTGGCCGGGCGGGGACGGGGTCCTGCTTGCCGGCGCGGGGTGCGGTCCGGCCGACGCCGTTCTCGCGCTCGCCGAGCAGCTCGGGTGGCCGGTGCTCGCGGACCCCCGTTCGGGGTGCCGCGTCCCCCACGACCACGTCGTCGCGGCGGCCGACGCGATCGCGCGCCATGCGCCGTCGCGCCTGCGTCCCGAGATCGTCGTGCGGCTGGGCGCGTCGTGGGTGTCGAAGTCGCTCCCCGCGTTCTTCTCGGGCGCGCAGGTGATCGCGGTGGACCCGTGGTGGCGGTGGGACGACGCGGACCGCCGCGCCGCGGTCGTGCACCGCGTGGACCCCGGCGCGTGGCTCGCGGCCGCGCTCGACGTCGCGACCCCTCGTACGTCTCCCGGCTGGCTGTACGCGTGGCAGGACGCAGAACGCGTCGCCCAGAAGGCCATCGACACGGCGCTCGGCGAGGAGCAGCTGAGCGAGCCGCTCGTCGCGCGACGTCTCTTTCGCGACGTGCCCGACGGGTCGACCGTCGTCGTCTCCTCGTCGATGCCGGTGCGCGACCTCGAGTGGTTCGCACCGGCTCGCTCGGCACCACCGAAGGTGCTCGCCAACCGCGGCGCCAACGGGATCGACGGCGTCTGCTCGACCGCGCTCGGTGCGGCGGCGGCCGCTGACGGTCCGGTCGTCGCGCTCGTCGGCGACCTGGCGTTCTTCCACGACCTGTCGTCGCTCGCCGTGCCCCTGGACGCCACCATCGGCGGGAGTTGCACCCTCGTCGTCGTCGACAACCACGGCGGCGGCATCTTCGAGTTCCTCCCCCAGGCAGCGCGGCTCCAAAGGGGCGAGTTCGAGCGGGTCTTCGCGACGCCCGTCGCGCCAGACGTGGTGCGGGCGGCCGCAGGGCTCGGGGTCCGGACCGCGGACGTGGGCACGCCGCGCGAGCTCGCCGAGGCGGTGCGGGCGGCGACCCGGAGTGCCGGCGTCGACCTCGTGCGGGTGCGCACGCCCACCCGCCAGGAGAACGTCGTCCTCCACGAGCGGGTCCACGCGGCGGTGGGCGAGGCGCTCGGCGATCTCGGGCTGTAGGGCGGGTCAGGCGGTGACCGCCCCTTCCCAAATACAGAGGTCCCAACTACAATTCTTGCGCACGAGCTGATCGCAGGAGGCGACTCGATGGTCATGCCTGGAAGCGGCCATCCGCGGGAGGTCGTGGCAGAGGGACAAGCCTCTCTGCGAGAAGGGCTCAACGATCCTGCGCAAGTGACGCGAGCTGAGGCGGACTTCCAGGCCGGCGGTCACCGCAAGGAGCGGTGGGGACGGCGTCGCCGGCGGTGGGCGGCGGCGTTGAAGCGGGCGTTCAAGCGCGGGGGTTAGTCGAAGCCCGACACGTCCCTCTGCGCGCCTACCCGCTGAGAGCGGCACTCCTCCCTGCGTAAGTGGGAACGAGGCGGTATGGCAGGCTGGTTCGATGCCGACCTTCTCGGAGGACCTCCGCTTTCGCGGGCTGGTCCACCAGGTGACCGACGACCGCCTGTGGTCCCGGCTCGACGACGACCGGCTGACCCTCTACATCGGCTTCGACCCGTCGAACTCGAGTCTCCACATCGGGAGCCTGCTGCAGCTCGCCGCGCTGCGCCGGTTCCAGCTGGCCGGCCACCGGCCGATCGCGCTCGCCGGCGGGGGCACCGGCATGATCGGCGACCCCGGCGGCAGGACGGACGAGCGGCAGCTCCTGAGCGCCGAAGCGCTGGCCGCCAACCTCGAGGGAATCCGGCCCCAGCTCGCCCGCTTCATCGACCTGGACGACGGCCTCGTGCTCGACAACAGCGCGTGGCTCTCGCAGCTGTCGGTCATCGAGTTCCTCCGTGACATCGGCAAGCACTTCACCGTCAACCAGATGGTGGCCAAGGAGGCGGTGCGCACGCGCTTCGAGCGTCCGGATCAAGGGATCTCCTACACCGAGTTCAGCTACATGCTCCTCCAGGCCTTCGACTTCCTCCGGCTCCACCAGGACTACGGCTGCGAGCTGCAGGTGGGCGGGAGCGACCAGTGGGGCAACATCACGATGGGCGTCGAGCTCATCCGCAAGCTATCGGGGAAGCTGGCGCACGGGATGACGACCCCGCTCGTCTTGAAGGCCGACGGGACGAAGTTCGGCAAGTCGGCGTCCGGAGCGGTGTGGCTCGACCCGACCCTCACGAGCCCGTTCCGCTTCTACCAATTCCTCCTGCAGACCGAGGACGACGTGGTGGGGGCGTACCTCCGGTACTTCACCTTCCTCGAGCACGA
>JASHYA010000259.1 GCA_030043315.1 Acidimicrobiales bacterium | reverse complement strand
GGAGCATGCAGGCGTACTGGTCCGATGCCAGCCAACTCGACCACTCGGACGTGGGTCAGTGGACCGGTCATCGCGGGAGGTCCTCCGACGGCCGCAATCCGGAAACCGGACGAGCCCCGTACAGCGGTGCGCGCTTCTCGGCGACCGCCCTTCGGGACTCGAGCGAGTCTTTGCAATCGGCCAGCCGGCCCGTCACCCGCTGCTCGAACTCGTAGCCAGCCTTGAGGTCCATGAACTCGACCGTGTTGAGGCTTTCCTTGGCGGCGCGGAGGACCAGCGTGGAGTGACGGGCGATGCGGCTCGTGAGCTCCATCGCCGTCTCGAGCAGGCGATCTTCTGGCACGAGCCGGGCGATCCCTCCGTACTGGAGCAGCTCCGGAGCCGGAAGCGGGTCGGCGGTGAAGTACATGAGCCTCATCACCTGCTGGGGTACCAGCCGGGACAGATGCTTCGCTCCGCCCATCACCCCCACGCCGACCTCCGGGGCGCCGAACCAAGCCGTGTCCGCGCAGACGACCACGTCGCACGACGCCGCCATGGCCATCCCGCTGCCAAGGGCGTACCCGTGCACTGCGGCGATCACAGGCACTGGGCAGTCGTACACGGAGGCGAAGGCATCACGAATGAGCCGCATCCGACCCGGGGCGTTCTGTCGGGTGAGCGTGAGGAACTCGTTCAGGTCGTTTCCGGCAGAGAACATCCGCCCTTCACCATGCAGAACGACCGCACGGACGTCGGGCAGGTACTCGTCCAAACCAGAGAAGAGCTCGCGGACCTCGTGGTACATCTCGAGGGTCATCGCGTTGACGGGTGGGCGGTTCAGTCCGACGAGGGCGACGTGGTCCTGTCGCTCTACGGTGAGGAACTTGAAGCGGGGGCCGTCGGGCAGCGTCACAGGCCAATCCGCTTGCTGAGGATCTCAAGCTGGATCTCATCGGTGCCTCCGGCAATGCGGAGCGCTCGCGCATCGCGGTAGTGCATCGCAACCGGGACCTCCTCCAGGTACCCTGCCCCGCCGAAGACCTGCACCGCTTGGTCCACCACCTCGTTCGCCGCTTGGGCCGCGAACAACTTCGCCATCGCGACCTCCTCCGAAGCGTCCTCGCCCGCGTCGATGAGCGCTGCGGCATGGTACGTAAGAAGTCGAGCAGCCTCAGTCTGCGTCTTCATGCGCGCGACCGCGTGGCGGACCGCCTGCAGCGTCGAAATCGGCCGCCCGAAGGCAGTGCGCTCGCGCGCGTAGATCGTTGCGGCCTCGAGCGAGGCATCGGCCAGCCCGACGGCCATCGCGGCCAACACGACTCGCTCTGCTTGGAACGCGGTCATGATCTGGTAGAAGCCGCGGCCGCGCTCGCCAAGTACTCGCTCGCCCGGCACGTAGCAGTCGTCGAAGATGAGCTCCCGCGTGTCCGACGCGTGCCATCCCATCTTCTGGAGCGGGCGGCCGACCGTGAAACCGGCCTGGCCTTGCTCGACGATGAACGTGGTAATCGAGCGATGCCCATCCCCGTCACCAGTCTTGGCAGCCACGATCACGACGTCGGCGATCCCGCCGTTCGTGATGAAGAGCTTGGTGCCCTTCAAGCGATAGCCGTCCCCGTCCGCATGCGCCCGGAGAGCGATTCCGGCCACATCGGATCCTGCACCGGGCTCCGACACCGCGATCGCCGCCACCTGTTCGCCGGCCAGAACGGGCCGGAGGTACCGCTCCTGTTGTGCTGGCGTACCGAACCGCACCAAATGTGGTGCAGCCATGTACGAGCTCACGAGCGGCGTGATGGCGATCCCGCCCGACGCCCTCGCCAGCTCTTCGCTCAAGATGGCGACGCTCCGCACGTCGCCTCCGCTCCCGCCGAGCCCCTCGGGGAAGCCGAGGCCGAGAAGTCCCGCGTCGGCGAGCTGCCGCCACAGATGCGGAGGGAACGTCCGAGACTCTTCTGCTTCACTCACGAACGGGCGGACGCGTTCGTCGACGAACTTTCGACAGATGACTCGGAACTCGCGGTGCTCGGGAGACAGGAGCGTCGAGCCTGGCACCTGCACCGCTGACGTCCCCGCCGTCACGAAAAGCCCCGCATCGGCTCACCGGGAGGCACCCCGGTTCCCGCGCCGTCCCTTCGTGTCCGCCGCGTCCGAGTCCGTGCGCGATGGATCTCGGTGCTGCTGCTCATCCTCGACCCCCGTGGCCGCGTCTCACCTCGAAGACGGTGTCGTTCCGGGAGCTTAAAACGTAAAAGATTGAATTGTCAACAGCAGCGCCGCGCTGTGCTGCACCCTCAGCAGGGAGGCGAGCCGGGGAGGGCACGCACGAGCCGTCGGCGGTGCTCGATCGGGGAGCCGAACAACGCCCGGTTGAGGGTCGCCCGCTTCAGGTACGCGTGGATGCCGCTCTCCCACGTGTAGCCGATGCCGCCGTGCAGCTGCACGGCCTTCCCGCACACCTCGACCGCCGCGGCGCCCACATGGCTCTTCGCCCTCGACACCGAGGCCCGCCGCTCCTCCGCCGGGGTGTCGGAGGCGACCGCGTCGACGGCCTGCGCGACAAGAGCCCGACTCACCTCGACCGTCACCAGCATGTCGGCACACGCATGCTGGACGGCCTGGAAGGAGCCGATCGGCCGGCCGAACTGATGCCGCACCTTCGCGAAGGCGACCGTCGCCTCGAGCATTGCCTCCATCAGCCCGAGGCTGTCACAGGCCACCGCAGTCGCGGCAAGGTCGACAAGGTCGTCGACGGCGCCGGGCGGAAGGGGCCACCCCGCAAGCACGGGCGATCCCTCTGCGGCCACGCTCCCCACGCGACGGGTGCCGTCCGCAAGTGGTCGGTCCTCCACCACAAGCCCATCGCCGGTATTCGCTACTTCCACGAGGACCGGCCCCGACGCGCCCTGTGCCGGGCACAGGAGGCGGTCGGCACCCGCGGCGTCCAGCACCCACTCGGCCCGCCCCGCGACCGTGGCGCCGTTCGCCGTGGGTGCGACCGAAAACGTCGGACCGTCCCATCGGGTGGTACGCGCGTCGAGAACCAGCGTCGCCATCTTCGTGCCGACCGCCAGCTCCGCGAGAAGCTCGTCTCTCGCCGGTCCGGGGTCGGACAGGAGCAGCGCTGCCGTGGCGAGGACGGTGGAGCCGAGGTACGGGCCGACCCCCGGCGCGCGCCCCAGTTCATGGAGGACGACGGCCACCTCGGCAAAGGTCGCACCGGCGCCACCAAGCCCCTCCGGCACCTCGAGGCCGAGCAATCCGGCGTCGGCGAGCGCCCCCCAGTCGAGGATCTGGGGCTCCAGGCCGCCGAGGGCGGACGGTGGCCGTCCGACGATCTTGCGGGCGACCGCCCGCAGCTCCTCGTGGAACTCCGAGAGGCCACCCGTCACCGGTCTTGTCTTGCCGGCTCGCGCGGGAGCCCGAGGCCGCGTTCAGCGATGATCGTGCGCTGGATCTCGCTCGTCCCCCCTGGGATCGTCCACTCCCACGACCCGATGAAGTCGAGCACCCATGCACCCGACTCCCAGCCGCTCGAGCGTGGCTTGTCGGTCCGGGCGTGGCCGGCCACGCCGGCGATCTCGGCGCCGAAATCGGTCATCCTCTGGAGCAGCTCGCTGTAGAAGAGCTTCACCACCGAGGCGTCCGCGGGGCCGGATCTGCCCTCGTCGTGACGTTGGACCGTGGTTGCGCACATCGCCCGGAGCGCCACGAGCTGAGACTCGAATCGGGCCAGGTGGTCAACCACCACCATGTCGTCGATCGGACGCGACCCGCCGGGTCCGGGAATCGAGCAGAGCTCGAGAAGCCAGCGAAAACCGGCCTGCCACAACCGCTCCGCGAGTTCGAGCACCGTCATCCCCCGCTCGGCGTTCAGCGTGGCCTGTGCCACCGCCCATCCCTCGTGCTCGGGGCCGACCCGGTTCGCCACCGGGATCTCGACGTCCTCCAAGAAGATCTCGCAGAATTCGGACTCGCCGGTCGCCTGGCGGACCGGCCGCACGTCGATGCCCGGGCTCCGCATGTCCATCAAGAGGTACGAGATTCCGTGGCGCTTGGGGGCATCGGGGTCGGTCCGAGCCAGGAGCAGGCACCAGTCGGCGTGCTGGGCGCCGCTTGCCCAGAGCTTCTGGCCGTTCACCACATAGACGTCTCCGTGTCGCGCGGCCCTGGTGCGCAAGTTGGCGAGATCTGAGCCGGCCTCGGGCTCCGAGAAGCCCTGGGCCCAGATCTCACCGTCCAAGATCGCGGGCAGATGGCGCAGCTGCTGCTCCTCGCTGCCCGCCTCGAGCAGGGTGGCGGCGGCGTGGTGGACCGCCACGAAGGCGAGCGTCGGACGCGGGGCGTCGTGAGCCGCAAGCTCCTGGTAGAGCGCCACCTGCTCTGCCGTCGACATGCCCCCTCCCCACGCCTTCGGCCAGTGCGGCACGGCATAGCCGGCATGGCGGAGCTCCTGAAACCACCATCTCTGGAATTCCACGTAGGCCTCGTCAGAGGCTCTCGTCTGGCGCACCCGCCAGTCGGCAGGGACGTGCTCGGCGCACCACCGACGGACCTCGGAGCGGAACGCTGTCACGTCACGGGAACTCACCCCGGGTCCTGCACGGCGAGGTCTATTGTGTAATCGGCGGCCACCGCGTCATCTCACCTCGCCGTCCATCCCCCGTCGACGGTGACCGTCTGACCCGTGACGTACCGGCCCGCATCACTCGCCAACCACAGTACGGCGCCCACCATGTCGTCCACCCCCCCGTGGTAAGGGAGCAGCGTGTGACGCCTCAGCCACGCCTGGCCGCGCTCGTCGGTGTAGAGGGACTCGGTGATCTCGCTCCTGAAAAAGCCGGGAGCCACCGCGTTCACGCGGATGGCGTGTCGCCCCCACTGGACTGCGAGCTCCGCACAGAGGCCCGAGAGGCCGAGCTTGCTGGCGGCGTACGAGGCCTGAGGGACGCTCGGAACCCCCACCTTCCCGCTGATCGAGGAGATGAACACGATCGATCCCCGGCCCACCTCGACCATGTGGGGGAACGCCGCCTGTGCCATCCTGAAGGGCGCCACGAGGTTGAGTCTCAGCGTGGCCAGGATGTCATCGAGTGATTCCTGCTCGGCTGGCTCCTGGCTGAGCCGGTTCCCCGCGGCCGCCACCAGGATCTCGGGAGGGCCGAGCACCTCGGCGACCTCTTCGACCGCGTCGCCCGCCCGGGTCACCTCCTGAAGGTCGCATGCGACGGCGTGACCGCCGAGCTCGGCCGCCAACGCCTCCAGGCGGTCTCGACGGCGAGCCACCAGTCCGACCCTCGCGCCCGCGTCGGCGAGTGCCCGAGCGACTCCGGCGCCCAGCCCCGACGACGCACCGCTGACCACCGCCACTCGCCCGTCGAGCCGAAGACGGTCGAACACCGACGACCGGTCGTCAGACTTGCCCGCGCCGTCGGTCATCGTCGCCCTCCCTCGACCGGGCAACCGCAGCGCCAGGCGGCGACGGTTCGCGACGCGTGGGCATCCGCACCAGACGCCGCCCTGCTCATCGCTCGCCCCCCGTGGCGGCCCGTTCCACTGCGCCGCCAGCCCGGCCCCGGACATCGAGTCCATGAGTTGAAACGGGTCTTGGGAGCGTCGCAACGCCCTGACTCCGACCAACCGGGTCGACGCGCGTCGTCATGGAACACGCGCGACGTCGGCCTGCTCTGCGACCGTCGCGTGGGTCATGCTCGCCGCGGATGGCGGCACGGGGTGGGTGGCGTCGAACCCGTATCTGTCCACGGCCGCGAGTAGCTGAGCCACGGTCCCCGGACGGTCCATCGGAAGACGCGTGAGGGGTTGGAGGTACCGGGTGAGAATCGACAGGTCGTACTCGTTGCAGAATGCCAAAGCTCCGTGCAGCTGCTGAGCTGCCCGCAGCACGCGACGGGAGACTGTGATCATCTGCAACCGCAGGCCGAGCACGTCGACGAGAGCTGCCTCGTCGCCATCGACCAGCCGTACGACGGTGTACCGGGTCAACTCCTCCAAGCCGGCCAACGCGGTGGACACCTCTGCCAAGCGGAACCGGACGGACTGAAAACCAGCCAGCGGCTGCCCGAACTGGCGCCTCTGGCGGACGTAGTCGACGGTCAGCTTGAACGCCTGCTCGCACGACCCGAGCGCAGTCGCGCTCTGAAACGTGAGGACGCGGGTCGCCGCCCGGATGATCCCAACCCCGTCCGCGTTCCACGAGCCAGCGGTGAGATCTCCGACGAAGTAACCCAGCCGACTCCTCAGCTCCGCGTTGCGGGACTCGGCGAACGCGGTGGCGGCACCGGCCAGGTCGACGACAAGCCACCGCTCGAACAGCCGGGCGTGATC
>JASHYA010000258.1 GCA_030043315.1 Acidimicrobiales bacterium | reverse complement strand
AGCCGACCGGCAACCTCGACGAGACGACGCGCGACGAGATCGTCGGACTGATGCAGGCGCTCTGGCGAGACTTGGGGCTGACCCTCGTGATCGTGACTCACGACAGCTCGGTCGCACGGCGGGCGAACCAGGTCCTCGTCATCAAGCGCGGACGTGTCGCCGAGCGACGGGACATGATTACGGGGGATAACCCTTAGGCTGCCATGCCGCCCCAGGTGCAAGCATCGTGGGTGACGCGGACGCCGCATCACAGGCGCCGCATCACAGCTCCCCGCCACTGCCTGTAGCGACAACAATCACAAATGACGCCGACAGGTCTGAGCCAGATCGGCTCTCACCTCGACTTATTCTGTCTTCTTGCTTGACGGTGAGGCTGGCGGGGCGCAGGTCTGCACCCTGCGCGCAGCCAAGTGTGAAAATGAAGCGACCCCAACTGTGAGGACGTCTCGGCGCGCTCGGAGGGATTCGAACCCCCAACCTTCTGATCCGTAGTCAGATGCTCTAGTCCGTTGAGCTACGAGCGCGTGCTCGAAGTGGGCGACCCATCCTATCTGTGTGGCCGAGGGCACTTGCGCGAGGAGACTCCCAGACCTCCATCCTCCCAGCTACCGGCAGGCCCCTCATACGCCCAGATGGTGGCCTTCCCACAACTTGATCCCTCCGAGGATCCCCGCGGAGTTGTCGACGATCGTCACCCTCCCAGAGACATCTCCAAGTCCCGTGAGGTCGACGCGGCGGGCGTTGCCGCCGCCAATGAAGAGACGGTCGAAGAACAACAGCCCGTCCAGGTTGCCGACGGCCCTGGCGACGCGCCGGTTCCAGCGCTCCTCACCGATCTCCTTCCTGGTCCGTTCGCCGAGCTGCTCGTTGTAGCTCTCCCCCTTCCGGAAGGGCTGGTGCGCGATCTCGAGGTGCGGCATGAGGTCGCCGTCGAGGAAGAGCGCCGTGCCGAACCCGGTTCCGAGCGTGATAACGAGCTCCAGACCCGACCCCGTCACCACCGCCAGACCCTGGACGTCTGCGTCGTTGGCGACCCGCGTCGCCTTGCCCGTCAGCGTGCGCAGGCCTCCTGCAAGGTCGAAGCTCTCCCACGCGGCCTCGAGTCCCGGATCGACGTCGGTGCCGGGACCGCCCGTCGTGACGAAGTGCGGCGCGCTGAGCACGACCCCGTTCCGGACCATGCCTGGGAAGCCGGCCGACACCCGGTCCGCCTCCGGCAGGCTCGCCACGAGCTTTCCCAGCTTTGTCAACAAGCCGCCGTTCCCCTCTGGTGGCAGCGGGTACGTCGTGGCGGTACGGACGCGGGAGGTCACCATCGAGCCCGACTCGTCGAGTACCGACGCCTTGAGCCCCGTTCCACCGATGTCGATCGCGAGCGTGTGCGGCTGGTCCGGCGGACGTTGAGCGTTCTCGCTCGTCACGGCACCGACTGTACTGCGGCGCCCTCCGGCCCACGGCGTCGGATCCGCCCTCGGCGGAAAATGGCCCCGCCGGTGCGCCTATATGGGTCAGGGCGAAGTCCGCCACCGCCACGTACCGAAAGTTCGGGATCGGCGAACCACGGCCGGAGACGCACGCGGGCAGGAGGCAATGCCCCGTAGAGCAGGACCGCGCTGCCTTTCGGGAGCCGCCGCAAGGTGTCGGGGGGAAGAAGGCGGCGTACCTGCGACGAGGTCGTGACCGTCCGTTCTCCGCGGGCACCGCGCGTGACCGACGGCGTCGCCAGTTCCTGATCTCCGGCCAGGTGGCTCGCGAAATCCAGAGTTCCGGGGTCGGCAATGCCTGGCAAGAAGAGCTTCGCCCGGTGGTTGTTCACCACCGTGGCGGCGCGCTCTCCGTACCGGGCTCGTATCTGCGCAAGGTCCTGCCAGACGGTGACCAGTTGGACACCGTGCCCGGCGCAGGTTGCGGCGAGACCGTCGAGCTCCTTCAGCGGTGCGATGTTGGCTGCCTCGTCGAGCACGACGAGCAGCGGCGGATCCAACGGGCGTCCGGCCCGCGCCGACGCCGCGAACGCCGCGTGGACCACCTGCGCGACCAACGCGGCGAACACCGCTCGCAGCCGGTGCTGGTCGTGCGCAGGCGCACATACGTAGAGCGTGTGGCTCCCAATCACCAGCGCTTCCGGATCGATTGCCCCACCCGCGACCGGATCGGCCGTGCCCTGTTGCCAGACGAGCTGGCTTGCTGCCGGGACACCGTAGGGCGGGGTGTCGTGGGGACTTCCCCGTTCGTTGGTCACATCAGGTTCGGCGAACGGCTCCAGGACCATCTCCGCCGTCGTGTACACCGCCGAGCGCTGCCGCTCGTCGCGAAGCCAGGTGGCCCGCGCCGCCTGTAGCGCCTCGGGCGTGCCCGCCGCGTGGAGGAGGTCGAGCACCTCTTCCGTCTCCTGGGTGTCGACCCATCGCACGACGTCGTGCATCGTCCGACGGCCCGAGGCCGCTGCGAAGAGCAGTGGGGCGAGCAGCTTCGCCGCGGTGGCGTACCAGAACTCCCCGTCGGCCGTCGTGCCCTCACTCCGGGCTACCTCGGTCAGGTCGGCCGCGACCCTACGGGCGCGCGACCATGTCCGTGCCGCCGACACCGGCGACCAGGAATTGCGCGGCAGGCCGGTCGCGCCCACAGGGTCGAAACACCAGACGGTCCCACACCTTCGGCGCCACTCGAGGGTGGCTCGGACGAGATCGGTCTTGACACTCGCGGCGAGCACGGGACCCTCCCACCCGAGGAGCGCGGGTACCGCGAGGGCGGTCGTCTTTCCGCTCTGGGTCGGGCCGATGACCGCGACCGACTGGGCCGGTTCCGCCGCGAGGACCCGGCGACGGAGCGCGCGGCCCACCTCCTCGCCGATCACCAGTCGACCACGCGGGAGATCCGCGCAAACGAGTGGCCGGAGGTCTCCATGACGGGCCCAACGCGCGCCCTCGCCGGCTGGGGTGACGTGCGCGGGACCCAAGAACCCTCGAAACCCGCTCCGTCGCGACGCCACCGGCGGTCTTCCACCGCCGCGACTCTGGCTGGGACCGCCCCCGGCTCGCGGTGTCCCTCGGTGACGGCCGAGCCCCCCGGACACAAGGGCCGCACCGACTGCGCACAGCGCAACGAGGAGGCCCAGGTGCGCGATCACGCCGGAACGAGTCGCGGCGTCGCCAGGTCGGTGACGGCTCCACGCGCGCGGTCGTCGTGCTCGGGGCGAATCGGTCTGGGCCGTTGGAGGGCCATCGCGGCATCCGTGTCGACGATCGCCCGCTCCCCTCGACCGACGACGTGCTGGACGAGGAACGACCGTCGTCCGACCTTCCAGAGCGCCACGCCACGGCGGAGCTGGGGCACCACGTCGGCTTCGGTCTCCGACAGCGACAGCAGCTCACGAGCGGCCGCCACTTCCCCGGGCGCCTGCCCGTACACGACGCGCGTCTCTGAGTCTGCGAGGAGCCCGCGTGCGAGCCCGACCTGCTCGGAACCGGCGGCCCCCACTGCCTGCAGGTCCGACACCCGGTGGAGCACGGCGACGTTGGCCACGCCGTAGGCCCTGGACAGCTTCCAGGAGGCCTGGAGCCAGCGGGCGACACCGAGGTTCGCGAGCACCGCCCACGCCTCGTCGACGACCACGAACACGTGCGCGGCGTCCGCGGCCGACGCCTGTCTCGCGAGCGTCGCCTGCAGCCACGCCGTCGCGCACGCCATCAGCACACCGAGTGCGGGGGAGTTGTAGAGAGCGGAGAGGTCGAGCGCGACGAACGTCCCGGTGAGGTCGAGTCCCGGGGTCGTCGGCCCGTCGAACATCCCGCGCAGGTCGCCGTGCACGAGCCGCCGGAGCTCGAGCGCGACGTCGCGGCCGTCTTCGAGCAGCGTCGCGCGATCCGTGCGGACGCTCGACGCGGACTCTGCGCTCGGGTCGAGGAGCGCGTCGACGACTTGGGGCAGCGTCGGGACGCCACCGGTGAGAGCGGTGGCGGCGAGCGCGAGGTCGGTTGCGGTGCGTTCTCGCGGAAGGAGCTGGCGGCCCAGGCACGCGCACGCGAGCGACGCCAGGACCTCCGCTTGGCGACGATGCCCGCGTACCGGCGCGCCGGGCCGCGTCGCACCCCCGTCACCCCGATAGTCGTGGTGGTGCCCGATCCCCTCGCCCAGCGCCTCACCGGTGGGCCCCGGGTCGAGCGGGTTGAGCCGGACCGAGCCGCCCGGACGAAGGGCGACCGGCCGGGTCCCCCAGGCGGCGGCGAGCACCCGGTACTCGCCCTTGGGATCCACCACCCAGGCTCGGCGTCCAAAGACCGCCTGGCGCCAGAGGTAGGTCTTGACGAACGCGCTCTTTCCCCTGCCGATCTGCCCGAACACGACCATGTTCGGGCTGCTGATCGCGCCCGCGGCGTAGAGCTCGAAGGGGTCGTGGACGAACGAACCTCCGAGCATGTCCCTCCCGACGAGCACGCCCTTGTGGCCGAGTCCGGCCTCGTTCAGGAGCGGGTAGGCCGCGCCCAGGTGCCGGGTCGTCACCTGGTGCGCCGGGACGCGCGGCGACATGCGGGGGGTCAGCACCGCCGGGTCTCCAGTCGGGTCCGCGTCCGGCTCACGGAAGAGAACGGTCGGCGCGGGAAGGCCGCCGCGTCGCCGCGTTCCGCCGCGTTGCGACGCGGTCAGCCGTTGAACTGCCAGACGCAGCCACACGGCGAGTGGCACCGTGCGGCACGACGCGCTGAGCCGGGCTGTCTCAACCCCGCTCCGCCGGGGTCTCGATAAGTAGGAGCGGCACGGGCTCGGTCCAGGTGAGAGACGCCGTCGGCGTTGAGGTTGTGGCACGAGCCACTCGAGCCCATGACACGACGGACCGCCACTCCTGCGACCGAAGCGGCGGCCAGCACCGCCGACAACACCCCTGCGCGCCTGCGTTTGCCAGCTCATCGCCCCACGGCATCCCCCTCCATTTCGGCCCCAGGTCGTGGCTCTGGCAGTCCGTCTCGCCTTCCACTACAGGTTTCCTCGTGAGATCGACTGCGGCGGTCTGCAGCTGGCTGTGGCCTCGAGCGGCAACTGGCAATGCGAACCTGGGCGGACCGGCGATGCGCAAAACGCGGAAGTCTGGCGCGCAGCCGGCGGCGGACTGGCGCGGCGAACCGATGCGGAGAATGGAAGCCCGGCACCCCACACCAGCAGTTCGCGGCGGACCCTCCGGCCGAGTTCCGAGGCGTCGGACGCGATTCCTCAGGATCCTGCAACGACCCTTTAAGGTTCGACTCAGGACTCCTCAGTACCGTTGCCGGTCGGTGCCGTTCCGACCTGGGTCTCGTAACGAGAGTCGGCCACGCCGCGTCGGGGCCGGGGACCCGGAGCTGAGGATTCGACGTACTCGGTCTCGCCGCTGGCGTTGTCGCCATCGCGGCAGCGGCGTGCTCACGGGCGGGTGGCGATCCCGACCTTGTGCCGCCCGCGCTCGCCCTGGTGTTCCAGGCCGTGTTCGCCTGCGGCCCGGCGCCTCATCGGTGCATCGTGTGATAGTTTCAGTGGGTTCTCCCGCTAGCTACCGGGGGTCGTTCGTGGTCGAGCGCTCGTCGGTACTAGCGCAGTACCGTGACCGCGTGGCCCAGACGTTCGAGCGTACCGACCCTCGGGCGCACGAATACGCGTTGGGGTGACGAGCCCCGAATGAGGTCGCAACGCAGGAGCCCGCCGTGTTGGAGGTGACAGCGCCGGAAACCGCCCTCGGGCCGCGCGTCGTCCGTCAACTGCGGGCCCCTGACAGGGAGAGACGGTCCAGGAGGGTGGGCGCGCTCTTCGGCATCTGCGTTGTGCTCACGTTTGCGAATTTCGCGGCATGGTCGTTGGCCACGCCGCTCTTCGCGTCACCCGACGAGCCCACCCAGGTGATATCCGCCGCCGCCGCAGTCCGAGGTCAGCTGGTCGGTGCCACAATTGACGGCCCGGCGAGCGCGAACACCGCCGTCACCGTACCGAAGATCTTCGCCTCCGGGCCGGCGTACTCGGTCTGCTTCAAGTACCACCCAACAGTTCCCGCATCCTGCGCGCCTCCTCTCACAACGTCGACGGAGATGGAACACATGGGCACCTACGTCGGCAGGTATCCCCCGCTCTACTACCTGATCGTCGGGGTGCCATCGCTCGCTTTCGTCTCGAAGACCGGCATCTACCTGATGCGGCTCATGAGTGGGCTCTTGAACGCGGTCTTGATCTCCCTCGCCCTGCTCGCCGTCGTGCTGTGGTCGCGCCGGAAGCTGCTGCTGATGGCGGTGATGGTGGCGGCGACGCCGATGGTGTGGTTTCTCGGCGGCGTGGTCAACCCCAGCGGCTTCGAGATCTGCGCCTCCATCTGCCTGTGGACCGCCGGGCTCTTGCTCGTGCTCGAGCACCCCGACCACCCGCCGCCCGGCCTCGTCGTGATCGTCGCCGTGGCGGCAGCCTGCCTGTCCCTCGCCCGTCCCGTCTCCCTCGTGTGGGTCGCGATCGCGTTCGTCGTCCTCGGCCTGCTCGGGGGCAGGAGAGCCCTTGCGGGCGTGCTGCGCAGTCGGGCGGCACGCTGGTCGGCCCTGCCGCTAGCCGCTTGCGGCGCCTTCGCCCTGTGGTGGATCAAGGCCGAGCACGCCTTGGACCTGATCCCCGGCTACCGCGTCACACACGACGAGTCGGGACTCCGCCTGCTTGGAACCGTGTTCGCGCACGACGGGGCCCGGATCCAGCAGCTGGTGGGCGTCTTCGGGTGGAACGACACGCCGTCCCCTCTTCTCACCTACGTCGTGTGGATCGCCGTTCTCGGCTTCCTCTTCGTACTCGCCTTGCTCGCCGCGCGGTGCGCAGGCGCCCGGAGAACGACGGTCCTCTTCCTGTTGATCGCCGCCGTCGTCGTCGTGCCACTCGCCCTGTCCTACGTCGAGGCGATGAGGGCGGGCTTCGTCGACGGGCAGGGCCGCTACTGGCTTCCCCTAGCGGTTGGGGTGCCGCTCGTCTGCGTCGCGCTCATCGAGCGCTCCGAGGCGCACGCGCGGTTCCTCATGCGTGCCGTGCCCATCGTGTCGGTCTGCCTCGGCGTCGCCTCCATCGCGGCGTACCTCTCGACGCTTCGACGCTACGCCGTGGGGGTCACGGGGCCGATCGACTTCCTCGCCGGCAAGTGGCAGCCCCCGGTCGGGCTGCTCGCCGCGGCAATCGGTGGGTGCGCGTGCATCGCGTTGCTGTTCGCCGCGGTTGTCGTCGAGACCCGCAGGCGCCCCCTCACCGAGGTGCGGACATTGAACGGTAAGCGCGGTAACGACATCCGCGCTGTGCCCGGAGTCCGCTCACAGCGCGCGAATTGAGCTTGAGTTGCCCGCCGCACGGGCGGCGATGATCTCGGCCCGTTCGGCCACGGTGGCAGCCCCTTCGCCACACATCGGTGTTCTCGTTCCACTCCTGCATAACCGTTCTTGGACGGCACGAAGCAAAAGTGAGGAGAATGCTCTCCACTCCCTCGGTCTCCGTGGCGGCGCTGCAATACCCCAAACTTCCCCATCGTTCCAGGCTTTCTCGTAAAACCGCGCCGTTGCGTACTCGGGCGTTGACGTCGCGATTGTCGTCATCCCGCCCGTCCCGGCCTTGCCCGCGCACGACACGCGACGCCAGGCGCGACGGGTGACGGGTACCGCCTGCCGATCTGTGCGCACACGCGATCAAGGGGGCCCATCGAGGCCCCCTTGATCTCTGCGCCTGTCTGAACTTACCCGAAGACGACTCAGATCAGTCAGCAGCCCGGTCTTCCGCGAGCCGACGCTCAGCTGGTGAGGTCTGTCTCCATCGTCGCGATCGCTGCTGTGCTCACTGCCAGCGGTCCACCGAGGATGGTAAAGGCCGTGATCGTCTTCCCCTTCGCGCCGTCGATGCCTGTGTGGCCTGTAACGGTGAGGAATGTGTTCAGGTATGTGCCGACTGCTGTCGGTGTCTCGGTCAGGAGCAGCGGACGAGCCGTACCCGACGCCCCTGTTGTGGCGTTGTGGGTGTTCTCGAGGACGGCGCCTGCGAGGCCGTCGGTGAAGCCGTTGCCCCGGGCGACCATGATCCTGCCCCCGGTTGTCCAGCCCAGACCGTCTGTTGTCGCCGCAGCCTCGAACTTGGCCAGCTCACGTGCGGTGTCGGTGTAGTCCTGCCCGGCCACCCGCACCACCGAGACGCCGGCCTTGGCCACGAGGGCGGCCTCCACTGTGTTGCTGACCGCGAGTGTGCCGCCCATCAGGATCACTTGCTTCACACCCAGCTTCGCGATCGCAGCGACTGCTGTTGTGGACAACGATGTCGGCTCGGTCAAGAGCAGCGGGAGCTTTGTGTGGTAGGAGATCACGCTCGCAGCCTGGGCGTCTTGGAACTCCTCGCCGCTCGCCAATATGGCCGTCGGCGCAGAACCCGTCGGTGCTGCCGACCCCTTCCCTGCGGTGTCGTTGAACTTGCCGGTGCCACCTGTCGCGTTCGTTGTGGCGTATGCGCCGGGGAACGCCTTGGACCCGGCAGTGCCCACGAACTCGGCGACTGCCATGGCCGTCCCGTACTGGGTGCTCCCTGTGATGCGTTGCACCGTGATCTTTCCTCCCGACGGGGTCGTCCCGCCGCAACCGTAGGCTGTGAGGCTCTTTATCGCGGTGGCCACTGTTGTCGTGACCGCGAGGGGACCGCCGACGATGTAGACGGTGGCGATGCCCTCCTTCTTGAGCGCTGTGGCCGTCGCCGGGGAGAGGCTCGTCGTCGAGGTGAGGAGCGTCCCGGTTGTGAGGTCCTCGGCCAACAACTGGCTCGAGAGGGCGTCCTGGTACTCCTTTGTGGTCGCAAGGACAGCATCGTGGGTCGTCGGGCACGAGTTCCTTGTGTACGGGAAGGCCCGGGTGAACTCGGCAGCGGCGGTCGCGTCAGCTGTCTGACCGGCGACGGTGGTGACCGAAGCCGGCTCGTTGAAGACCGGTGTCACGACGGTGTTCGCTGTGGTTGTGTTCGTCGCGATTGTGATCACGTGGGCCACGCCTGGTGACAGCCAGATCCCGTAGAACACTGTCGCGATCGTGTTGCCGGTGATGACCGTTCCGGCGACGTCTGTAGGACCGGCGCCGGCGAAGACTTCGATCCCCATGGTCTGGATGACGTGGGCTGTGCTTGTACCGGGACCCTGTGTCGGGCCGCCGTACAGCGCATCGTCCTTGAAGGTGTTGTGGACCACCTTGTTGCCCTTGGTGTCCTGCAGCGGTGCGTGGCTGTGGATGGTCATACCCGCAAGACCGTTGCCCTCGGCGGTGTTTGTCTCGTAGGTGTTTGTGTACACCCCGGTGCCAGGGAAGGGCGTAGCCGCAAGCAGTCCAGCGCCACCGTTGTTGTCGACGGTGTTGCTCTTGATCGTGTTGTCGTACACGCCAGCCGCGGTCGGATCGGGCTTGCCCGCTGTCGAGCCGCTCGTGTAGACGGCTGTGGGATTGTGGCCTGCCAGGGTGATCCCGCAGTCACCACCGTTTGTCGACGCGTCATTTGTGGCGATCGTGTTTGTGAAGTTCGGCCCAAGCTCGTCGGTGACGAGGATCCCGCCGAAGTTGTTCTCCACGACGTTGCCCTCAATCGTGGAGTGCGAGACGCTCAGGAGGTGGAGGCCCTCTCCGAAGTCGCTCTCTGGTGTCGGTGTCTTGCAGATGGTTGTCGCATCCGCCTTGTGAAGTGTGGCTGTCGTCGCGCACTTGTCGTTTGTCACGACGTGATCCGTCAGAATTGACACCTTCGCGACGGTCGCCGGCTTCGCAGCTGTCGACGCGGGCGAGACCAGCACCCCGGACCGTCCGGCCTTTTGAACCGTGACGTCCTTCACCACGCTTGTGCTGGCGCTCACGGTGAGACCGAACTCTTCCCCACTCGCTGTGATGACGACTGTCGTCGGATGTGTCGCAACGCCTTCGACCGTCACCGACTTGGTCACGGTGTTGGACGTGCCGGTGGGGTTGCTCGCCTCGTTGTAGGTCCCGGCGGCCAGCTCGATGGTGTTGCCGGCCGCGGCACTCGACAATGCAAAGCCGAGGGTCCCGCACGGATGTGTCGCTGTGGTGCAGGTACCCGATGTGACACCACCAGGAGCGACGTGGAGCACTCCCGGCGTTGTGGACGCTCCTGCCGTCCCCGACAGCGCCAAGGCACCGCCGGCTCCGGCCAGCGCACCGAACGGTAATGCGAGCGCCAGAAGCGCCTTCAACTGGCGCGAGACTGCCCGTCTGCTCGCCATGTCTCCCCCTTCCTATGGACAGGCGGCGCCCGTTCCGGGGTCCCGCCTGCATGGCCGTCGCACAGCAGCACCCCAGCCGTCTGGCCGAAATGACGCTACGGACCGGCG
>JASHYA010000257.1 GCA_030043315.1 Acidimicrobiales bacterium | reverse complement strand
GCTAGGCCCTTTCCGGCGCGGCCCAGACGATCACGTTGTCGTAGTAGTGGCCGGTTGTGTAGTCGAATGTCCCCCCGCAGGTGACCAGGGCCAGCCTCGGGGGGCCACCGGTCGTCCAGATCGAGGAGGGAAGGTCCTTTTTCAGCACCTGCTCGACGCCGGTCACGGCCCAGTGGGTGGTCGTGCCGTCGGCGGCGACCACCTCGATGGCGTCGCCGGGCACGAGGTCAGGCAGGTCCCAAAAGGCCCAGTTCTCGACCCGGTGGCCGTCGACGACGGCCACACCTGCCGTGCCGGGGGCGGGCCCCCCGTCCCACCACCCGACCTCTTGGGCGGCCAGGGGCACGGCCAGGTTCCCCTGGTCCCCCGGCGTCGTGTCGATGCCCTCTGGGACGATGGCGGCCCGCTCGTCGATGGCCGGGATGACGAGCGTCTCCCCCGAGGGGCCGGACCGGGCGCTCGGGGGCCCACCCCCGCCCGGGGAAGAGGTGCCGGCAGAGGCGGGCCTCTCACCGGTGTGGCCCGGCTGCAGGCCCGGTGGTGCCGTGTACCTGTGGACCGAGCCGCCCGACGAGGTGGCGGGCCGAGATGACGACGGTGCTGGGTCGGTGAAGACCACGAGGCCCCCGACCACGAGCCCCGCCGCACAGACCGCCACGAGGGCCCGGCGCAGCCGCCGGTCGGCGTGAAGGGCGGCGCCTTCTTCTGACCGCCGGCGCCCGAGGGCGACGAAGAGCCCGGCCAGCGCCAACAGCCCCAGCAGCGCACCACCGAGCAGCCGCACCCAGCGCCATGTCGAACCGGTTCCCGAGGCGGCCTTCACCGGCGGCGTCCCGATGTCGGTGATGATCTCGGCCGGGTGTGTGGGCTCGGTGGTCGGGGGCACGGTGGTCGGAGGCACGGTCGTTGTGGGCGTCGTGGTTGGCGGCACCGTGGTTGGCGGCACCGTGGTTGGCGGCACGGTGGTTGTGGGCGTCGTGGTCGGCGGCACGGTGGTCGGCGGCGTGCTCGCGACCACGGTCGTGGCGCACGAGCGTGTGGGGTCGTTCGTGCAGGGGTCGTCGACCGTGGTCGGCCCGGAGCCGGGCGGGGCGGTGACGCTCAACTGGTTCGTCAGCGTCGTTCCCGCGGCCGCGGGCTGGATCGTCACGGTCAGCGTCAGGGTGGCGGTCGTGCCGACCGGCAGGAGAGGGATTGTCCAGGTTCCGCTGGATGATGTGAAGGTCCCGAGCCCGTGGGTGTCCGAAGAGACGAGCGTGACGCCGGGGGGCAAGAAGTCCGTGGCGGGGACGTCCGTGGCGTCACCGGTGCCGATGTTGGCGATCGTCATCGTGTAGACGAGGGTGTCGCCGACTGCGGCAGTGCTCTTGTCCACCGTCTTGCCCTGCTTCAGCCGCGGTACGCCCGGGATGTCCGTGACGGCGCACGAGGCGGTCGGCTCGTCGGCGCAGGGGTTTTCCACGACCACCGGTGGCCCGTTGGGCGGCTGCTCGGTGACGAACCGGTTGATGAGCGTGGTGTTCTCGGCGGCGGGGTCGACGGTGACGACCAGGGACAGGGTGGCGCTACCGCCGACGGGTATCGTGCCGATGCTCCAGGTACCGGTTGTCGGGTCGTAGGTGCCCTGGCTGGGTTTGGCCGAGACGAAGGTGACGCCGGCGGGCAGCGTATCGGTCGCGATCACCCCGGGCGCCGCCGCGGTCCCACTGTTGGCCACCGTCGCGGTGTACGTGAGCGTCGATCCGACCGCGGCATTGAGCTCGTCGACGACCTTCGACTGGGTCAGGACCGCCACGCCGGGCACGACCGTTGTGGCGCAGGACTGGGTGGGGTTGTCCGTGCACGGGTCCTCGACGGTCACCGTCTCGCCACCGGGAGGGGCGTCGACCTGGAACCGGTTGGTGAGCGTGGTGCCCTCGGCTGTGGCCTCGACGGTGACGACCAGGGTCAGGGTGGCTGAACCGCCCGCCGGTATCGTGCCGATGCTCCACACACCGGTCGTCTGGTCGTAGGTGCCCTGGCTCGGGGTGGCAGAGACGAAGGTGACCCCGGCGGGGAGGATGTCCTGGGCGACCCGGTTCGCCGCGGGGCCGGTCCCGGTGTTCCCCACGGTCATCGTGTAGGTGAGGTTCTCCCCGGCCGTGGCCGTGGAGTGATCGACGGTCTTCGACTGGGTCAGGTGGGGCACCCCGGGCACGAGCGTTGTGGCACAGGACTGGGCGGGGTTGTCACTGCACGGGTATTCCACTTCGGGAGCAGGGAACCCCGAGGGCGGCGTCACCTGGAACCGGTTGGTGAGCGTGGTGTTCTCGGCTGTGGTCTTGACGGTGACGACCAGTGTGAGCGTGGCGGAACCGCCCACCGGGATCGTGCCGATGGTCCACGTGCCGGTTGTCGGGTCGTAGGTGCCCTGGCTCGGGGTGGCAGAGACGAAGGTGACACCTGCGGGAAGCGTGTCGGTCGCGACCACCGCTGTGGCGCTCGTGTTGCCGACGTTCGCCACCACCATGGTGTAGGTGAGCTGGTCCCCGGCGGCCGCGGTGGTGAGGTTGACGGTCTTCGACTGCATCAACGCGGGGTGCAGCGCCGGCCCGACGACCTCGGTCTCGGCACAGGACTGTGCAGGGTCGTCTGTGCACGGATGGTCCACGACCGTTGTCTCGGCGCCCGGGGGCGGGGTGACCTCGAACCGGTTGGTCAGCACCTCCGATGCGCCGGGTGTCGGACTTGCGGTCACCTTGGCGATGATCTTCAGCGTGGCGGTTTCGTCCACTGCAAGGCCGGGTGTGGGGATCGTCCACACGCCCGTCGTGTCGTCGTACGTGCCGACGCTGGCTGTGTAGGAGACGAACGTCACGCCGCTCGGGAGGGTGTCCGTCGCGGTGAACGGGCCGGAAGGGCCGGTGCCGACGTTCTGGACGGTCAGCGTGTAGGTCAGTGTGTCGCCGGTCTTCGCCACCGACGTATTGACGGTCTTGTCCTGCACCAGCTTGACGACCGGGACCTCGGTGTTGGTGAGGGTGCACGTGGCGTCGCCGTCTTCTGTCAGCGCGACCGAGGTGCCCGAGGGTTGGGTGAACCCCGTTCCGGTGCAGACCCAGACTGCGGGTGTGGGTGTGGGCCGGTAGTCGGGCGTTGTCGGCCGGCCCGGCGGACCACCCGACTCGGAGAGGGTGTAGGTGCCCGGCACCACCTTGACTGTGGTGACGTCGTCGCTGCCGCTGCTGCCGCTGATCGTCGTTGTTGTCGGGCCGGACGCCGAGAGGGTCCAGTCGTCTGGTTCGGCGTCGCCGCTGATGTTGGTGACCTTCTTCACCAGCGTCAGGGTGGCGGGGATCCGTTCGTTGACCACGGTGCAGCCGTAGACGCCTGTCGTGGTCACCGGGACCGAGAAGAGGCTCCCGGGTGGTCCGGGGCCGTTGACGAACTCTGTCTCTGTCACCGGCGCGCCGTTGCGGGTGCAGACGGCGTTCGCTCCTGTCTGTGGCAGCAGGCGGTAGCCGTCTTGCACCACTTCGCCCACGGTCACCGTCGAGCTCGTGGCGCCGTCGAAGTCGACCTCGAAGTTCGCCGCGCCGTCGGTCCCCGTCACGCCGTGCGACGGCGACGTCACGCTGCCGTGGCTGGTGGTCGCGGAGAAGGTCCAGCCTCCGGCCGCCGAGCGCGTGCCGTCGGGCGCCTGGACCTCTTTGACCACGGTGAGCGTCCCCATGCACGACGCCGTGGCGGCCTTCACCAGCGTGTCGCGGAGCGCCGTGAAGTTCGTCTCGAAGAAGTCGGAGTTGGGGGTCGGGCCCGAGATGGCGATCATGTTGTCCCGCGACGCGCCCACCGTGTCCGTGACGCTGACGCCGATCACCCTGGTTGTGCGGCCCTTCACCGAGTTGGCCGCCGTGACGCCGGCGTCGATGTCCGAGGCTCTCGTCGGGCCGGTCGGGGCCGGAGAGAGGCCTCCGTTCGCGAGGGTCGGGCTCGCGCCGTGGGCGGTCGGGTCGCCGTCGGTGATGAAAAGGACAGCGTCGTAGTGCGGCTGACCGGACGCGATCACCTGGAGGAGGCCTTGCTGCCAGTTGGTGTACTGGCCGGCCGGCCGGGTGATCGAGCGGATCCTCTCTTGGACCCGTTCGACGCCGGCCTCGGTGGAGAGCGACACGGCCGGAAGGTTGACGTTCGGAGACACCGGTGCGACGGTGCCGAAGGTGTAGACGCCGATCGAGGACGCGGTGCGGGCCAGATCCCCCGCCAGACCTATCCCCGCCTGTTCCATCTGCCCGAGCTGGGTCGTGGTGATGGACGCCGACAGGTCGAAGACCAGCGCGAAGCTGAGCCCGCACTTCACAGGCAACGGCGGGTTCGTGGCGGGCTCTACGGTCGGTGCCGCCGGTGCCGCCCCGACGTGGTTGACGCCCTCTCCCGTGACCCCCACGACGGCGAGGGCGAGCGCCACCGGGATGGCGGCGAGGACGAGGGTCAGCCGAGTCCGGAGCGAGCCGGCACGCACCACCATCCTTCCGGATCGTGAGCGCCGGGCCGGCCGGGCGTGTCGGGCGTGCCCAGATCGGCGACTACCGGCGGAGGGTTGCCGGGCCACTTCAGATGCCTCCCACCAAGGGCGCGGACGCGCACGCCCTCGCCCCGATCGAGCGACGTAGACCGGAAGCGTTCATGGGCGTTCCTCCTTTGGAGCGCTCCCGAACGACCTACTGGACTACCGACACGCGTAGCATCAGCCACGGGGCAGGGTCAAGCCATTCCCGGATGGCCGACCGCGCGGCACCGCATCACCTTCCGGATCCGTTCGAGGGACGCGTCGCGCCGTCGCTCGGGGAGACGCCGGACATGCCGGCCCGAGCATGGCAACTGCCGCTGCGCAGTGGTCGGGGGCAGCGCGGCCGAGGTCGAGCGCGAAGCCGACGGGTCTACGTGGTCAGGGCGCCGAACCGCGACGACGCGGGCGAAATCGCCACCTCGGCCGCCGACGGCTCGCGACCACCCAGCCTGCCAACACCGCCGCGAGCCCGACCACCAGCGCCAAGAGCGCGACGCCCTCGTAGGGTGGGACGAAGGAGAAGCGCACGACGGTGCGTCCCCGTCCGACGGTGACGGATTGGAAGAGGACCCCGAAGCGGTGCACGGTGAGCGGCTGCCCGCCGGCCGTCGCCGACCACCCGGCCATGGCGAGCTCGCGCCGAACGAGGACCGCGCGGTGCCGGCAGTCCACGACCACCGAGTCGATGTGCTCGTAGGAGAGCGTGCAGCCCACCGCCCTTGCCGTGCCGGGTGGCGAGGTCAGCCTGGAGGATCTCGCCGCCGACTCCGCACCGCCCACCGTCTCCACCGAGTACAGCGGCGCAGGGTGAGGGAGCCGGAACACCTCGGCGTGGCTGTCGGCGTAGACGCGAGCGAGCCCGAGCGACGAGACGGTTGCAGCGTCCGCGGACCCCGTGTAGGCGACGACGTAGCGCACACCGATCGCCTCGTAGAGCGCGAGGCTCGTGGCGAGAGCCTGCACCGGCGTCTCCGCGCCAGCGCCACTGCCCTTGCGCTGCCCGTCCCCCGATCCGCCACGGTGGGAGACGGTCGTCGTCCCGTCGAAGTAGTCCGGCAGGGTGCCGGGGTCGAGCTGGCGCTCGACGACCCTCGCGTAGCTCTTTGGCATCGGGAGGTCGTTCACGTCGGCCTCCGCCACCTCGAAATAGCTTCCGTAGTTCGGGTTGAGCAGGCCCCCGAGCGTGAAGAGACGTCCGGTGCCGACGTGCGTCTCGGCCCAGTGGACGAAGGCGGTGTCGATCTGTCCGCTCTCCGGGGCGGAGAGCTGGGGCACGACGAACATCACACCCGCGTCGAGGACGACGAGCGCCGCGAGAATCGAGGTCCGCAGCCGTCCTCGCAACACGACGGCCAGAACGCCGACGGCGACCACGAGCCCGAACCCCCATGCGAGCGACCAGATGAGCCACGCGTGCGACTGTGACGCCGACGCGACGGCGTGGAGGAGCTGTCTGCCCGTGCCGAGCGTCCACAGTGCGCAGCCCGCCGCGATCACGGCCGCAACGCCTGCGAACCACCCGGGCACGTCCCCCCGACGCAAGTCGTCCACCGCGAGGAAGGCGAGCACCACGAAGGCGAGCTCGACCGAGGGCGTCACGTACCGGTAGACCTCCACCCGGTTCATGGCCGGGAGGAGGTCGAAGAGGCGCTGGAAGGGGCCGACGCCGTAGGTGCGCCCGAGGGCGATCACGATCCAGGCCGCGAGCGCGACGCGCAGCGCCCGGAGTCTGCGGCTCCACAGGGCGACGACGCCGAGGGCGAGAAGCGTCGTCGTGAGGTAGCCACCGACGTTGATCCAGACGTTGCCGAGGACCGCAGGGGTGCGGCCAGCCGTGAACCCGAAGATCGGCCCGGCGACATAGGGGAAGAAGAGCATTCCGACACCGGTGCCGGGCATCGAGAGCGCGTCGTAGCCTCCGCCGTTCGGGCCGAGGTAGGCGGCTGGAAGGTAGTCACCGAAGGCCACGAGGATCGGCGCTGCGAGGAGCGCACCCACCACCGCACCGGCGCCGACCTTGCGCGCGTACCCGAGGAGCGCCCCACTCCTCAGCCCGCGCACCCGCACGGCCGCCCACACGACGGCGAGGATCCCGTCGAGATAGGCGGTCTCTGGGAACCCGGAGTAGGCCGAGAGCGCGAGCGCCATTGCGACGAGCCAGAAGTCCCCGCCTCGCCTGTCTTCGGCCGCGGCCCGCGCCCGTTCGATGCCGAGGAGGAGAAGCGGGAGAAAGGCGATGGGGTTCACCCCCGCGTTCGCGAGCCATGCGTAGGTTCCGCTGACGGCGAAGACGCAGCCCCCGCCGGCCGCGATCCAACGTGACACCCCGAGGCGGACGAGGAGCCGGTAGGTCGCCATGCCTGCGACCGCCTCGAGGAGGATGTGGAAGATGAGCTGCCCGCCGGGCAACGCGAGGAGGAGCGTGGGGGGGAAGAGGGCGGCGGACTGCATCTCTCCGGCGAGCGGCGCGCCGACCCCCTCGAACGGGTTCCACCACGGGATCGTGCCGTGCAGGAGGTCCAGGGCTGCCAGGTGACCGAGGGACTGCGCGGTCTGGCCGGCGTTCGGGTCGATCGTGAAGCGGCCGGCCAGGATGCCGCCTTTGGCGACGACTCCGAGGCCGCTCATCGAGAGGAGCGGGTTGGGGTCGACGACACCGAACACGTAGAGCGCGTTGGCCGCGACGACCACGGCGGCGACGAGCGCGTAAGGACCGACCCGGGTCAACAGCTCCATGTCGACCGATGGTCTTGCGCGGCGGACGGAACCTCCGACGCGGCTCGGCAAGTTCGGGATCGACCTCGCGCGGGTCACGGCGCTCACGAAACGCTTCCACTCCCATCTACGAGCTCGGTACCGACAGACAGTCTCGACGATGGAACCACTCCGGACGGTGCGCTCGCATCCCCACGCCCGGGTCACCACCCGCGCCGGCCCCGACGGGAAGGCGGTCTTGTGTCGGGCCGTTCAACTTGAAGCTCGTGGCCAGCTTCAGCTATCCCTTTCATGTGGGGCCGAGAGCACGCTTGGCTGGCGGCGTCGTCGAAGGAACGCTCGAGAGCGATCTCGCCGTGTTCCGCGGGATCCCCTTCGCCAAGGCTCCCTTCGGCCCACTCCGCTTCCTCGGGCCGGTGCGAGAAGGTCCCTGGGACGGGGTGCGCTCGGCCGCGTCGTTCGGGCCATCGCCTCCCCAGACCACCCGGCTGCCCAGCGGGAGCGAGCCGGCCTCGGCCGACCCGTCCCCGGACTGCCTCACCCTGAACGTCTGGACCCCCGACCCGTCGGCCGGTCTCCCGGTCATGGTCTGGATCTACGGAGGTGCCTATCTCCTCGGCAGCTCGGACCAGCCCGTCTACGACGGCTCGCACCTCGCCCGCGAAGGGGTGGTCCTCGTGACGCTCAACTACCGCCTCGGGGCTGAGGGCTTCGCCTCGCTCGAGGGAGCGCCCGAGAATCGCGGCTTGCTCGATCAGGTGGAAGCTCTGAAGTGGGTGCAGGAGAACATCGCTGGCTTCGGTGGCGACCCCGGCAGGGTCACCGTCTTCGGCGAGTCGGCCGGCGCGGGCTCGATCGCCGCGCTGTTCGCGATGCCCGCTGCGCACGGCCTCTTCCGTCGCGCCATCCTCCAGAGCGTCCCCGGCACCTACTTCTCCGCACGCTTCGGGCGCGACGTGGCCGAGCGGATCGGCGCCGAGCTCGGCGTCTCACCGAGCGTGGCGGACTTCTCGACCCGGACCCCGGCTCAGCTCGCCGAGGCGACCGCTCAGCTTCAGGCGAAGATGCCAGGGCTCGTCGACAGCTGGGGCAAGATCGCGCGCACCGTCACGCCGTTTTCCCCGGTTGTCGACGGCGAGACGCTCCTGAGCGCTCCGTGGGAGGCGGTCGCCGCAGGATCGTCCAATGGCGTGGAGATCATCGCCGGCTTCATGCGCGACGAGTACCGGGTGTTCCACAGCCTCGACGGCACGCTCGAGCGAGCAGACGACGCAGAGGCCGACTTCATGGTCGGGCTGCTCGGCCCGGACGGGGAGTCTCTAGAGGACGGGCTCGGCGCCGCATCCGCCTATCGCGCCGCCTATCCCGAGAAGTCGCCGGGCGAGCTGATCGAGGTCACCTTCTCGGACTGGCTCTTCCGCATGGCGACGCTCAGACTGGCCGAGCACCACGTCGCGGCCGGCGGGAGGGCGTTCCTCTACGAGGTCCGACAGCCCGCTCCTGCCGAGGGAGGGCGGTTCGGAGCCTGCCACGGCTTCGACGTGCCGCTCACCTTCGGGAACTTCACCGGTCTCGGGAGCGACTATTCGGCTCAGCTCCTGGGTGAGGGACCGCCCACCCCGGACGTGCTCGCCGTTTCGACCGCCATCCGCGCGGCCTGGACCGGCTTTGCGAAGACCGGCGATCCCGGATGGTCACCCTTCGACGCGGACCGACAGAACGCACGTCTGTTCGGCGGGGACGCGATCGAGACGGACGCGATCGAGGACCGCTCGGCGAGGCTCTGGAAGCGGCACCGCTTCGCCGAGATGGACCTCGTCGCCGGCTGACGCCGCGCTCAGAAGGTCGAGGAGCACGGGGCGCCGGTCATCCGTTGACCGGACCGTTCGCCAAACGCAGACGGGAGCTCAGGAACGGAGCCGGTGCCACAACATGCCCAGGCCCGTCGCTGGCCCGTTCGGAGGAGGGGGCTCGCCTTCGAGCAGCTGAGCCCCCGGCTCTGAACGCGGCGCGCCTCCCTGGAGCCGGTAGCCCACGGGGAACAGCTCGATCCCGGTTCGTTGGCGAACGGCGCCCCACAGCCCCCGGGGAGTCCAGATGGCGACCACGACCGCGACCCCCCCGAAGATGATCAGGTACCACGCGCCTTGTTGGGCGAGGTTCTGCTGGAGGACGAAGAAGATGATGGTCCCGAGAATCGGTCCCTCGAGGGTGCCCATCCCCCCGATCATGCTGACGAAGATCATCTCCGCCGCCCACTGGATGCCGAAGATCGAGCTCGGCTGGACCTGGAGCTGGCTCACCGCCAGGATCGCGCCGGCGGCACCGCACCCGAGTGCCGCCACGACGTACACGATCCTCCGGGTCGCCTTGACCCGCGCGCCGGCACTGCGCGCGCTGACCTCGTCGTCCCGAACCGCCGCCATCAGCAGGCCGAGCGGGCTTCGCAGCAGACCGTACGCGAGCCCGAGCGAGATCACCACCACCGCGAGCGCGGCCCAGTAGGTCGTCTCGGCGAACGTGTGGGGGCTCATGCTCGACAGCCCGGGCACGGGGTGCCCCGTGCCTCCCCCGAGGGACGTGATGCTGCTGATGACGAGCTGCGCCGTGTCGGCCACGACCCACGTCGCGATGGCGAAGTAGCCGCCGCCGAGCCGGAACAGGAGCACAGAGACCGGAAGGGCGATCACCGCGCAGATGACGGCGGCGACCGGGATCGCCGCCACCGGGTTGAAGCCGTTCAGCGCGAGGACGAGGACCCCGTACCCGCCCAGCCCGACGAACGCCTGCTGACCGATGGACACCATGCCGGCGTAGCCGGCGAGGAGGTTCCACATCACTGCCATCGTCAGCAGCACGAAGAAGTTGACGAGCAAGGTCGTGTCGGCTTCGGAGACCAGCACCGGCATCATGGCGAGCAAGACCACCGCCACGAGGGCCGCCGCGCCCATGACCGGCCCCGAACCGCCCGCACGTCGGACGCGCCAGGGCCCGGACACGGTCGCCGTCGCAGTGGGCGCACGCGCGAGGGTCGTCACGCCGTCCGCATCCCGAACAAGCCGCGGGGTCGGATGGCCAGCACGGCGAGGAAGACCAGGTTGCCGGCCAGAATCTGGTACGCGGGGTTGATCTGGGCGCCGATCTGCTGTGACACCCCGAGGACGACGCCACCGACCAAGGTGCCCCAGACGTTCCCGATCCCGCCGATGACGACCGACTCGAAGGCGAACAAGAGCGTCGTGACCCCCGACGTCGGCACGAACTCGGTCAGCGTCCCGTAGGAGAGGCCGGCGAGGGCAACGGTGGCGAAGGCGATCGCGGCGGCGATGCCGAACACGTGGCGGTAGTTGGCGCCCACGAGCTGCGCCGCCTCCCTGTCGTCGGCAACCGCCCGGATCAGGCGGCCCGTGCTCGTCCGGGAGAGGAACAGTTGGATGCCGCCGAGCACGACGATGGCAACTCCGAGCACGGTCAGAGAGAAGTAGGAGATGGTGATGGTGCTGTTCACCGCGAAGGACTTGGTGATCAGTGTGCCGATTGTGATCGACTGCCCGTTGGCGGTGAAGACTTCGAGCAGGACGTTCTCGATGATCACCGACAGGCCGAACGTCACGAGCAAGGTGGTGAACGGGCTGCGGTCGAGGCTCGCCTGCAAGAGCGTGCGCTGAATGACGTAGCCGCCGACCGCGAAGATCGGGACGATCACCACGAACGCCCACACCATCGGCAGATGGGTGGTCGGGATGAGGGCGATCGCGACGTAGGCGGCGATGATGGCCAAGTCGCCGTGCGCCAGGTTGATGATCCCCATCACGCCGAACATCAGCGAGAGCCCGCATGCGAACAGCGCGTAGAAGCCGCCGGTCAGGATCCCCTGAACGATGGCGTTGACCCACTCCACCCGATCAGCCTCCGGTCCCCGCCGCCGAGCTGGGCGACGAGCTGCGTGAAGAGACCGAGCTCACCCCGAAGTACGCCTCTTCGATCTGTTCTGCCGTGAGCTCGTCAGGGCGGCCGGTGAGCGAGGTGCGTCCTTCCAGGAGGCAGTGCACCCTGGTGGCCACCTGGCGCGCCTGGGCGACGTCCTGCTCCACCAGCAGCACCGTCACCCCCTCGGCCACCAACGCGGGGAGCACCTCGTAGATGCGACGTACCACGATGGGCGCGAGGCCGAGGGACAGCTCGTCGAGGAGCAGCACGCGCGGGTTGGCGAGCAGGGCGCGGCAGATGGCGACCGCCTGCTGCTCGCCACCCGACAGCTGCGACGCGCGCTGCTTGCGGCGGCCGGGAATCCAGGGGAAGAGGTCGAAGACGCGTTGCATGTCGAACGGGCCGGTACGCGCCTTGTGCATGCCGACCAGAAGGTTCTCTTCCACGGTGAGAGAGGGGAACAGTCGCCTTCCCTCGGGTACCAGCGCGATCCCCCCCGCCAGGCGCCGATCGGGTGGCTCTCTCGTGATGTCGCGTCCGTCGAGCACGATGTGGCCCGCCCGCGGGTGGTGCAGGCCGGCGATCGTTCGCAGGAGCGTGGACTTCCCGGCACCGTTCGCTCCGATGATCGCGTAGGTCTCGCCAGGAGCCACTGCCAGGTCGATGGCGTCCAGCGCGCGCAGTTGACCGTGGTACACCGTCAATTCCCGTACCTCGAGCAGCGGCCCGGCCACCTCCGGGCCGCTCACTGGTGCGCCTCTGCGTTCACGGCGACATCGGTGCCCAGGTACACCTCGCGAACTGCCGGATCGGCGAGCACCGCGACGGGCGCGCCATCGGCGACGAGGCGACCGCCCGCCAGACAGACCAGCCGGTCGACCGCGTCCATCAGCGCACGGACCACGTGCTCGATCCAGATGATGGCGACACCCTCTGTCCGGACGTCTCGGACCACGCCCAGGAGCTCGGCCACCTCGGGGTCGGTGAGGCCGCCGGCGACCTCATCGAGCAGCAGCAGCCGCGGTCGGGTCGCGAGTGCCCTCGCCACCTCGAGGCGTTTGCGCTCGAGCAGTCCCAGCGTCTCGGCGGGACGGTTCGCCACCCGTACGAGACCCGTCCGCTCCAGCACCGCTGCGGCCGCCTGGTGACTCTCGCGTCCCCGGAGCCGCCCACCCTGCTGGGCGGCCATCAGCACGTTCTCGAGCACCGTCATCCCCCCGAAGGGACGTGGCACCTGGTAGGTCCGCCCGATGCCCAGGCGGCACCGAGCAGCGGGATCAAGGCGGTTCAAGATCACCCCGTCGAACACCACGCGACCTGCGTCTGGCCGAACGTCCCCAGAGACGATGCCGAACAGGGTGGTCTTGCCGGCGCCGTTCGGGCCGACCATGCCGACGAGCGCGCCCTCGTCGATGCTGAAAGACACTTGGTCGATGACGAGCAGCTGCCCGTAGTGCTTGGTGACCTCCTCGAGCTCCAGCAACGCCACCGGTTGCCGACTGCTCAGTACGAGCCCACGACGAGGTCGCCGGTGATCTTGGTCTCCTTGTTGAGCGAGTTGTCGACGATTTCGGGCACCCAAGGGAACTTCTTGCCGAAGACCTTCCCGCCCGACTTCCACTGGATCCCCACGGGCTCGATGATGCCGACACCCGGCGCGGGTCCCTTGGCGAAGTCGATCGGACCGCACATCCCCGTGTAGTTCACCTTGTGCAACGCAGACGCGACCTCTGAGTGGTCGTGGGGTGTGCTCACGGAGTTGAAGGCCTCGACGGCCACCTCGAAGAGCGAGTACGACGAGCCGAGCGACTGCCACCAGATGTTGCCGGTCGAGTTCTGCCACTCGATGGCAAGTTCCTGCCCGGTCTGTCCGGTCAGGGAGGACTTGTGTGGGGCGAACGGCGACCACCAGGCATCGGTGGCGATGTTCGTCGCGAGGTTGCCCAGCGCCTTCACTGTGGACGCGAAAAGGAGCACCTTCGCCACGGTGGCCAGGACGGGCTTGTAGTCCTGGGTGATCGCCTGCTTCCAGAACGTGTTGAATGTCGGAGGCAAGGGACAGTTCGAGAAGAACGCGCAGTTGTGGGACTTGAAGTTCTCGATCATCGACGAGTATGTCGTCGTCCCGTCCGTGAACGCCCCACCTGTCACGAACTTGTAGCCCGCCGCCTCCGCGAAGGGCGGGAACCCGTCCCGGAACGCGTTACCGTCGGCGTCGTTGGGGTACATGCCGGCGAAGACCTTGTCGGCCTTCGTCTCCTTTTGGATCCTGTCCCACATGGGCAGGAAGCAACCCGCGAATTGCGGGAGCCCGAAGAAGAACACCGTGCAGTACTCGTACGACTTCGTCGGCTTCAGCGGATCGCCGCCCAGCCCCGCGTACCACGACTCCCAGGGGACGACGGTCGCGAGGCACGGCACGTGGTACTGCTGAGCAGCTGCCGCCACGGGATTGGTCGTCTCCGGGGCGCTCGAGGTCAGGATGAGGTCGACCTTTGTGCTGAGTGCGAGCTGCTGGGCCACCTGCGACGCGCGGTTGGATGTCGACTGGCTATCGACGACCTTGATGCTGACGGAGTAGTGCTTCCCCCCGATCTTGAGCCCCTTCGCGAATTGGGTGGTTGCGCGGATCTTGCCGAGGATGAAGGGGTCCGACTCCGAGAACCCGGCCAGTGCCCCGGTCCGTGGCGTGATGTAGCCGATCTTGATCGTCGACGAGCCGGCCGCCGAGAGCCGGCTCGAGCGCATGGTCCGGAACGTGGACGGCGACGCAGATGCCGAGTCCGATGCGAGCCCCGCCGCACCGGCGCCGAGAACACCCGCCCCCAGCAATTTCAGCAAATTCCGGCGGTCGATCTCACCTAGCCTGCGGCCGCTCTCCGGACCGGACGTGCCGTCGTGCTGGTCTGCCATGTGGCCCCCCTTCGCTCAGTACCACCCGACGTGCCATTCCCGGCACGCTCTCTGGCCGAGTCGATCCGTGATCGATCGGTTGATTTCCTGATCGCACAACATCGGGGAGTCGTCGGGTTCGGCGACAGCCCGCAACCTCCCCCAGCTGCTCGTGCGGCCTCCTCGATCATGTCGCGACGCCGTCTCGCTGGGCGAAACGCAGATGTTCACAGACGGGTACAGTGAAGCAAAACCTTTTCGCGGCTGTCAAGGAGCCGCAATGTTCGCTCGCGTGGCAAGCTGACGCTCGCTCGCGACGGTTCGGTCCTCGTCCTCGATTACGGCGCGAGCCCCCCGCTGTCCGGGATTCTCCTTTCGTCTTCGACCTCCGACGTCCCCTCAGGCAGTGGGACCGGGTTGACACCAGGCACGCCGATTTGACGTGCGACGAGCGGAACGAGCCGCTCGTCGCGGCGACGACCGTGTCCGGTCCGTCGGTGTGCGAGTCCGGGTGCACGGACCTCGAACTCGACTAAGACTGCATCGTCGAAGAGCGGATAGGACCGGTGATGCAGGAGATCCGGACGCAGGTGGGGATCGTCGGTGCGGGCCCTGCTGGGCTCATGTTGGCGCACCTGCTGACTCGCGAGGGCATCGAGTCCGTCGTTCTCGAGCGCCGCAGCCGCGACTATGTGGAGCAGCGCGTCCGCGCAGGTGTACTGGAGCACAGCACCGCGGAGTTGCTGGACGCGACCGGGGTGGGGGAGCGGATGCGGCGTGAGGGTCTCGTCCACCATGGGATCGAGATGCGGTTCGGCGGTGAGCGACACCGCATCGCACTGACCGAGCTGGCGGACGGGCGCTCACTCGTTGTCTACGGCCAGCAGGAGGTGGTGAAGGACCTCATCGCGGCGGGCATCGCGGCGGGCTCTGACATCCGGTTCGACACCGAGGTGACTGGCCTCGAGAATATCGATGCCTCGTGCGGATCGTCGCCAGCGATCGTGTTCCGCACCTCAGAGGGCGAAGAGGGACGGATATGGTGCGAGGTGGTCGCGGGCTGTGATGGCGCACACGGCGTGTCACGGGCTTCGGCGTCGGGCCGCGCACGGGTCCTCGCCCGGGAGTACCCCTTTGCGTGGCTGGGAGTCCTCGCTCATGCTCCGCCGTCGTCCGAGGAACTCATCTACTGCCGGAGCGATCGGGGGTTCGCCCTGTGCTCGATGCGCTCGCCGGAGCTGAGCAGGCTCTATCTGCAGGTGCCCCCGGGCGAGCGGGTCGAATCTTGGACCGATGCCGAGATCTGGGGCGAACTCGCGGCTCGCCTCGCCATCGAGGGCGGGTGGTCGTTGCCCGAGGGGCCCATCATCGAGCGAGCGATCACCACAATGCGCAGCGTGATGGTCGAACCCATGCGCTACGGGTCGCTCTTCCTCGCCGGTGACGCAGCTCACGTCGTCCCACCGACGGGTGCCAAGGGGATGAACCTCGCGGTCGCCGATGTGCGGGATCTGGCCCGAGCGCTGGTCGAGAAGGTCAGCAAGGCCGACGACGGACTGGCGGATGAGTACTCGACCCGAGCTCTCCGACGAGCATGGCGCGCCCAGGAGTTCTCCTACTTCATGACGTCGATGCTGCACCCGTTGCCCGACGATCCCGTCGGCAACAGGCTCCAGATGGCCAGACTCGACCACCTGGTCGGGTCCGAGGATCTGCAACGGTGGCTCGCAGCGTGCTACGTCGACCTCACCGGGCGGTGAGCCCATCGGGCCGGCTGGAGGTGCCCGGCGGGACCGCTCCCGTCGGCGGAGGTTCGGGGACAGGAGCCGCCCCCCTGGTCCCGCCGGGCGGCAAGACCATACTGCGGTTTGGTGACAGTAACATGTCGGACTAGTAACGAGACCGCCTCGTCGGGATGGCGTTGTCGTCCTACCCCCATTGAGCCGGTCGGTGCGTTCCCTCGCCGTCTCCTGCGCGCCCCCGCCGGGGCGCCCGCGTTCTCCCTGGTCGACGGGGGAGCGAGGTGCGCAACGCCTCCACCGGCCGGTGGTGACGGCCCGGCGGGACCTCGGTTCCTGCGGGCGTCGCCGCCCGCCCATCGCGACGGGTCAGGCGTTCAGGCCACCATCGATGAGGACGACGTTGCCCGTGACGTAGCTCGCGTCGTCACTCAGCAGGAAGGCGATCACGCTGGCGACCTCCTCGGGACTGCCGTACCGGCCGATCGGGACCGCAGCTTCGCGTCGGCGCCGCGCCTCCTCCACGTCGTCAGCGCCGAACGCCCTTTCGAGGTCGTGCATCATGCGGGTGTCGATGAACCCCGGCGCGACGGCGTTCACCCGGATCCCCTTCGAGGCCATCTCGAGGGCGGCCGTACGGGTGAGGCCGACGACCGCGTGCTTGGAGGCGATGTAGGGACTGAAGCTCGGGCCGCCTTTGATGCCGGCCTGCGACGCCGTGTTCACGATGGCGCCGTGCCGCCCCGCCGTCGTCATCGAACGCAGCACGGCGCGCAGTCCGAGGAAGACACCTCGCGCGTTGACCGCCTGCACGCGGTCCCAGTCCTCGAGGGCCAGATCGACGATCGGCGCCACGCGTCCCTCGATGCCTGCGTTGTTGACGAACAGGTCGATTCCACCGAGTGACTCCGCCTCCGCGACGTAGCCGTCGACGGCCGCCTCGTCGGTGACGTCGGCTTCGAGGTGTGCCGCCGCACCGAGGTCTTTCGCCGTCGTCGCGAGCTGCGCGCCGTCGCGGTCGACCAGGAGCAGGCGGGCTCCCTCCGAGCCCAGGCGTGCGGCCGTCGCCCGGCCGATCCCGGACGCGGCACCCGTGACCACGGCGACCTTGCCTTCGAACCTGCTCGACATGGTTCCTCCCTCTCTCGGTGGCGGTGCGACCGGTCCGTCTCAGCGGGCGTCGGGCGGTCCCGGACGCCAAGGCTGGACGAGCGCGGCAACGAGGTCCTTGGGACGGCGCAGGTCGACGAATGCCTGCGGCGCCTCCTCCAGGCTGAGGCGCGCGCTCACGAGCGGCGTCGGGTCGACCGCTCCGGTGGCGATGAGCGAAAGCGACTCGGCGAATTCGTGTGGCCCGAATGCGCACGAGCCGACCACGTGGAGATTCTTGGCGAGGAGCTCTGCCAGG
>JASHYA010000256.1 GCA_030043315.1 Acidimicrobiales bacterium | reverse complement strand
GTCGTGTGCCAGTACTCGTCCCATGTGAGGAGGTCCGCGTACTCCTTGAAGCACTCGGGGAACCTGTCCTCGGCGAAGCGGTCCCGGATCGCCGGGTCCGACGCGTTGGCCTGACCGATGAACCGGGGCGGGGGGAAGTAGAGCTCCTCCTCCTTCCAGTGGACGGCGATCTGAGCCTCATTGACCTGCAGGTCCTCGGCCTCGCGGGCCACGGCGCTCTCTGCCGTCATGGTTCGTCGCCTCCACCTGGGTCACGACCCGAAGTCGGTCCGGGTCCACGGCCGCCGGCCCGACGGCCGCAGGTGAGGTGACGCCACCTCACGGTCACGGCACTCGCCGGTGTGCTATCGGTGCCACGCACCGGGTGATCCGTACTCCTGTGTCACTCCTGTGTCTGTGCTCCTGCCCATCCTGGCCCGTGAGCAGTTGTGGCGCAAAAGGTGTGATACGGATGTGGCTGAGGGAGCGCTCGTCGCCGTTCGGGTCCCGTTCCGGTCGTGACCGAAGGGCGGGCTGCGGCCGTATCGGCGCGCTTCGATGCGCACTACGCCGGTCCGGGCCGGCTCGCCACGCTGCTGCTCGACGATCCCGGACAGGCGGAGGAGGCCGTTCAGGAGGCGTTCTTGCGGACGTTCGCCGGCTGGCGGCGCATCCGTCACCCGAGCGCGCCCACGCGTACCTGCGCACCGCAGTAGTCAACCGTGTCGAGGTCCTTCGTCTGGTCAGGCCGGGGGATCGACCGCCCGATGGATCGCGCGGCAATGAAACGCCCTCAGCGCCTCATGATGGCGCGGGAAACCGAGTTCAAGAACCCCACGGTCGGCTCGGGATCTTTGCGGAAATGCAGTATCTATTGACATTGAGGCTGCGGCGGGCTACATAGACAAGCGGATCGCCGGGAGGCTTGGGTCCCTGGGCGCACAGGAGCGGAGGGAAGCGGATGGGGATGCGGGGGGCGCCGATGGCGTTTCCCTTCTCGAACGCATCGCAGGTTCCGTCGGGACCGCCTTCCCTTCCACGACGGCATACAGCTGGCCGTCCCTGCCTCGTCGCAAGGAACACGAGCGGGCGCTCCTCGGAACCGGAAGTGAAGGCTGCCCGCGCCCCATCGCATCAAGGTGCGGCTTGGCGACGTATGAAGGATGAGGGGAGGGCAGATGTGGGCTGCTAGGGGTTTCCGACCTGCGCTGAAAGGGTTCTCTGCCTCGGTGCTCGTCGTCTCGGGGGCGCTGATCGGAGTGTCATCCGTGTCTTCGATTGCCTCCGCGGTGACGCCAAAGGCGGCATTCGTCGCCGTCGGAGCGGAACAGACCTGGACGGCATCGGGAAAAGAGGCGGTCGCCTACCCGTCAGGAACTCAGACGACAGACCTCTTGCTGCTCATAGTGGGGCACGCGGGCACAGTGGGACCCACGGGAGCCTGCGGTACCTCAGGAGGCTGGACGGAGGAGGCGACGGCCCGAGCCTCTACAGGGACAAAGGCGGTCCTCGAGGTCTGCTACAGGTTCTACACAGGTACGGCGACCTCCGTCACAGTCACAGTTCCGACTGCGACGACAGACGCCACAGGTGAGGTCGCGGAAGTCGCGGCCTTCACCGGTGTGGCTCATGCCCCCTTCGACGCGACCACGCAGACGTCTACCGGTGGCGAGGACTCGCGCACATTCGCTCCGACGGGTGTCACGACCGGTCACGCGAACGCCCTGGCCGTCTCCGTCGTGACGCAAAACAGCGGCTTGACAACACACTCAGTTCACAGCGTGCTCGGCTTTCCTACGGTCACACTCGAAGAGGGCTTCACCCAAGGCACAGACGGCGAGCACGGAGTGAAGCGCGACAACACCAGCTTTGCCTACAAGTCGATCACAACCGCAGGTGCCGTCACCTTCCCGGGCTGGGAAGGCACAGAAACGAACACAGGTTCCATCTGGGCTGGGGTCAGCCTCGCCCTACGCAGCGCGGCCGCGCCCAGTGCCCCCACCCTGACATCCCCAACGCCAGGCGACCAGAAGGTCACCCTGTTCTGGACGGCCCCGGCGACAACCGGCGTCACGGCCATCACAAACTACGAGGTCTGCTACACGACGACAACGTCGACAACGAGTGCAGCGCTCAGCACCTGCTCGACATCTACGACCGCGGGAACGACAACGACGACGACGGTGACCGGCCTCACCAACGGCACCACCTACTACTTCGCCGTGAAGGCCAAGAACACAACAGGCTACGGACCGCTGTCGAATACGCTGACAGCCACGCCCGAGGCTCCGCTCGGCCCCCCCACCCTCAACACCGCCACGCCCGGCAACCAGAAGGTCACCTTGGCCTGGACTGCCCCGACGACAACCGGCTTCACGGCCATCACGGAATACCTGGTCTGCTACACGACAACAACGTCGACAACGACTGCAGCGCTCAGCAGCTGCTTGAGGTTCTGGATCTCGACAACGACGACGACGACGACGGTGACCGGCCTCACCAACGGCACCACCTACTACTTCGCCGTGAAGGCAGCGAACACAACAGGCTTCGGACCGCTGTCGAACACGCTGACAGCCACGCCGACGAAGGCGCCGTTCAAGACAGTTGTAACCCTCTATGTGAGGAAGGCCGGAGTGGCAACCACCGGTTGCACCGCTTCAACAACGACCGACGCTTGTGGGACGATCCAAGAAGGCGTCAAGGCGGCGGAAGCGCTCACAGATGGCGACGCCGTCACGATCACAGTAGGACCGGGTACATACACAGAGCACACAATATCGATCACAGCTGTCACACTCACTTCTCTGACCGTCATAGGGGCCGGCTCCGGCTCGACCTCTGTCGATGGCGACACAGACGGCAGTGTCTTTCTCGCCAAGACAGGCGTCATCGCCATTGACCAGATGTCGATCACCCACGGGGACGCGTCCGACGGGTTCGGCGGCGGCATCGACGCGTATCCGACAGGGACAATCGTGCTCAAGGACGACGTCTTCTCCACAGACCACGCTTCCAATGTGAGCGGAGGCGTCAATGTCACATATAACGGCCACGCCTCCTTCGTCGACGACACCTTCACGCACGACTCGGCTGCGAACTACGGCGGCGGAATCAGGGCTGAGGATGCCCAGCATCTCAGCCTCACAGACGACACCTTCTCGCAAGACTCGGGGGAGACAGGTGGCGCGATCTGGGAGGCGGCAAGCACTGCCACATTTACCGACGTGACGTTCGCTGCGGATCACGCGGGTAGTTACGGCGCGATCGACAGCGAACATTCGACAACGCACTTCACCAACGTGACCTTCTACGACGACACCGCCACAACAACAGTCGGTGCCTTCGACAACTGGGACGACAGCACGGCGACGTTCGTCGACACCACCTTCGCCACAGACACCGCCACGGAATATGGTGCGATCCACAACACAGACGCAAAAACACAGACGACCTTCGAGAATTCGATCTTCTCGAACGCGGCATGTACACCGACGACCCTCACAGGGGCTCAAGCAGTGATCGTCGACGGCGGCCACAACGTCGAGACCGGCGACTCCTGCCACTTCACAACGACACCGTCGAAGGCGGCGAGCCTCAACACATCGACGACGATCCACCTCCAGCCCCTCGCCGCCAATGGCTCAAGGGGTCCAGCGACCATGGCGATCGGACCCACAAGCGCAGCGTTCGAGCTCGTCCCCGAAGCCTCCTGCACACCGAAGACCGACGAGCGGGGCGAGCCTCGCCCGGGATTCGCGGGGGAGAACTGCGACGCAGGCGCCTACGAGTACCAGCAACCCAAGACCGTCGTCACAAGGGCGACGGCGCCCGGGGCCCCCACGCTCACGAGCGCCACGCCGGGCACAGGGAGCGTCGGGCTGGCCTGGAGCGCCCCGGTGACAACCGGTGGCAGTGCCGTCACCGGCTACGAGGTCTGCGACTCGACGACGAGCGGCGGGGTCACCGCGTGCTCGACGCACACGACAACGGGTGCGGTGACCTCGACGACGGTGACCGGCCTCACCGACGGCACCACGTACTTCTTCGCGGTGAAGGCCGAGAACGTGAAGGGCTTCGGGCCGCTCTCGAACGTGAGGACAGCGACGCCGGCGCTCGTGCCCGTCACCCGCACCTACGGGAAGACAGCCGACACAACCGCGGCCGCCGAGCTCACGAGGGCCTTCCCCTATACAAAGGACTCGTGCCCGAGCTCGCGTGCCGTCGTCCTGGCCACGACAAAGACCTACGACGACGCCCTCTCGAGCCAGTTCCCGGCGGGATCCCTCACAACCGGCACCCTCCTCACCCCGACGACAAGCCTGTCCTCGGTGACGGCGGCCACCTTGAAGGACGAGGGCATCACGACCGTCTACGTGGTGGGGGGCCCCATGGCCATCACGACAACAGTGGTGAAGGCGATCGAGGCCCTGACAGCGTACGGCTGCGGCGGGACGACCCCGACTGGGGCAAAGCTGACGGTCACCCGCCTCTACGGGACAACCCAGTACGGGACGGCCGAGCAGATCGCCGAGCACGTGGGGGTGGCGGCATCCAAGGCCTTCCCCGGTGCGTATGCGACGACCAACGCCACAGGGGGGACGGGCAGGTACAACGACACCAAGGCCGCCGGGTCCTCTGCCCCATCCGGCTCGGTGCCGACCGCCATCCTGGCCTCGGGTGAGGAGTTCCAAGACGCCCAGTCGGCCTCGGTGATCGCCTACCACACAAGGCTCCCGCTCCTCCTCACCCCTGCGACGACGCTGTCGACAACAGCGGTCGCCGCCATCCAAAAACTCGGCATCAAACAGGTCATCCTCCTGGGCGGGACACTGGCGGTCACCAACACCGTCGAGGCGGCCCTGGTGGCCAAGACCGGCGTCTCGGTGCTCCGGGTCGCCGGCACCACCTACACCGACACCGCCGTCGAGCTCGCCCGCTTCGAGGCCGCAGGCGCAACAGCCGGTCTCTCTTGGACACCGGGCCACAGGGTCTCGGTCGCCAGAGGGAACGGCTTCACCGACGGGATCGCAGGGGCGGTCCTCGACAGCCCCCACAACACCGCCACAGGTCCTACCGGCACCGTCCGCCCGCTGCTGTTGACCGAGAGCCCGACCACAGTC
>JASHYA010000255.1 GCA_030043315.1 Acidimicrobiales bacterium | reverse complement strand
ACCGCTTCCTTCCCCCTGCCTTCTCGGACTTCACGGTCGAAGAGGGCGGCACAGGCGACGGGACGGTGGTGAGCTTCGCCGTCACCGCCGGTGGCCGCAGCCGCCGGTACCGGATGCTCGTCTCGGTGCCCGAGCCCGGCCGGGTCATCGAGGAGCGCGACACCGGCTCGTCGCTCGTCACCACGTTCACGCTGACGCCACAGGGTGATCGGACCCAGGTGCGCATCGAGACGACCTGGAAGGGTGCCGGCGGCGTGGGCGGGTTCTTCGAGCGGACGTTCGCCCCCGGTGCGCTGAAGCGCATCTACGACGACGAGCTCACCCGTCTCGACGCCTATGCGCGGAACCTGGCCGCACAGCCCTGAACGGCGGCCGCGCGGGCCTGCGACGGAGTCCCCTCGTCGGCGCGGCAGCACCGATCACCTCGCGAAGTACCACGCCGCCGGCAGGTAGTCCTGGTACGGGTTCAGGTGCTGCCAGCCCTTCAACGTGTCCTTCACCACCACGATCTGGTTGTCGGCGGCGGGCCACCACAGCGCGGGGACGTTCTTCGACAGGTAGTCCTCGTCGGCGTAGAGGGATGTCAGGCCCGGCACCTCTCGTGCGTCGAGGATGAGGTGTTGGGCGGTCGGGTCGTCGTAGCCCCCGCCGTAGTAGTTCCCCGCACCGAACTCCTGGGCGGCTGTCGGCACGATTGTGTACTGGCCGAAGCCCCAGAAGTAGAGGGAGTACCCAACGAGCGCCCAGTTGCACGGTGATGTCGGGCAGGTGCCTGCGACCGAGTCCAGGGTGGTGAGGGTCTGGCCGTCGAGGGTCACGTCCACCCCGGCGTTCTTGGCGGCCGACTGGAACGCGGAGACCTGGGCCAGGAGGCTTGTTGTCCCGGTCTCGTAGAGGAAGAGGAGGCTCAGCCGCTTGCCCTTCGCGATCCCCGCGCCGCAGTCGTGGGCGCCGGCGCCCGGGTGCCGGCAGACGTCGACGCCCCCCGGGCCCGCTGCCCAGCCGTGGTCCGTGAGGAGCGTCTTCGCCGCTGCGATGTCGTAGGGATAGGGGTCCTTGCGCAGCGCGGGGCTCACGTAGGTCGAGCCCGGGTAGTCCTCGACCGGCCCGTAGGTCGGCAGGCCGTAGCCGTCCATGGTGCGGGAGATGTAGAGCTGTTCGTCCACGAGGTGCTGGAGCGCCTTTCGGATGTACAGCTGCTTGAACAGCGGTGCCCAGGTCTTGTTGGTGTAGTTCAGCTCGACGGCACCCTGTGCGAAGACGTGCCAGGCCTTGACCGTGTAACCGTGGCTCTCGAAGTAGGAGGTCTCCTTCAGGGAGCCGAACGGCAGGTAGCCGAATGTGATGGTTCCAGAGCGGAGCGCGTCGAGCTCCGCGGTGCCTGTTGTGTAGCTGCGGATGTCGTAGCCGGCGAGGTGCGGGGGTGTCGGCCCGGTGTACTTGGTGTTGGCGGTGAACGACGCGGCGTAGGTCACTGCGTCGAACGTGTCGATGACGAACGGGCCGTCGACCGTCTTCCACAGTGGGTTCGTCGCGTACGTCGGTAGCTTCTTTGACTGTGTGAAGAGGTACTTGAACACCGCTTTCGCACCCGAAGGAGTTGTCGCGGCCTTGCCGGCCGCACAGGCTGTGCACGTTTTGTCCCAGGTCTGCGCCGGCAGAGGGTAGATCCAGGTGAGCTGGTTGCCGGTGAACCACGTGGGGTTGTACGCCCGCTTCAGGTGCAGCACGAACTCGTACGGCCCTGGATAGCTGACACTGGCGACGTCGTCGGGCATTTCGCCGGGGAGGTAGTTGCCGAGTGTCGATTTCCCGGCCGCGTAGAGCTGGAAGAAGAACTTGACGTCCTCCGACGTGACTTTCATGCCGTCTGACCATTTGTAGGCCTTGGTCATCTTCACCGTCACGGTCCGGTCGCCGTCCGAGTACACGGGCCTCTCGCCGATCGAGAGGTGGTAGTCGATGCCCGTGCGCGACCCGTCACCGGCGAAGTACAGGGGCCGCCACATTGTGCCGACGATGCCCTCCTCGTAGTCGTAGTAGTTGGCTGCGTTCTCGAGGGGGAGGATCCACGAGAAGTCGTCGCCGACGGGGAGCGCGTAGGTGGCGATGCCCCGGTGCGTCGCCTTGGGCGTCGCGGCGGAGGCGCCGGCGACCCCCGAGGTCGTGGCGGCGAGCGAGATGACCAGGCCCAGCAGTGCGCAGCGGACGACCGGGAGACGTCGCCGTACGGGGCCGTGTTCGCTCATTCGCACGGGATGTAAGCAGAAGACATGCGCGTCGTCAACCGACGAGGCGCATCGTGACCGCATGCCTTGTCGCCGTTTTACCCTGTCGCCACTTGCCCTGGCCGGCGCGACGACCTTCGGTGAACGGCATCCGAACGGCTTCCGAACTCCGCGTGAACCGGGGCACGGAATGGTCGTGCAAGACCCCAGCAGGGACATCCGGACCGCGTGCTACGTTCCATCCGCTCGTGTGGACCCGGCGACGTCGGTGTCGCACGACGAGATGTCATGGGCTCCGATCCGTTCGACTTCGAGGGCGTGTGGCTCAAGTGCGCGCTGCACACCCACTCCACCGAGAGCGATGGTGACCTCGCGCCGTCGGCACTTGTCGCGGCGTACGCCGACGCGGGCTTCGACGTCCTCGCGATCACCGATCACTGGCGTCTCACGAGATGGCGGTCGACGAGCACCTTGGTGGAGCTTCCGGCGGCCGAGCTCAGCTGCGACATCGAGCGGCCGGGTATGACGTGCGACGTGCTCGTGTACGGACTCTCGTCGGTTCCGGACGACCCCGGCGGGGACGAGCGGAACTGGATGGTGACAGAGGAGGAGCACTGGGAGCAGCGGACGTTCCCCGACCTCACGACCGCTGGACGATTCGCAGAGGAGGAGGGCGCGGTCGCGTACCTCGCACATCCGTACTGGACGGGGATGGACGCCGAGCCGCTGCTCGACGCGGAGTTCGTTGCCGGGCTCGAGGTGTTCAACGCCTCCGGGGAGCTCGAGTGCGGGCGGGGCGACTCGTCCATGGTCTGGGACGCCGCGCTCGGCGCTGGAAGGCCGCTGTACGGCATCGCGACCGACGACACGCACGTGGCGCACCTCGATGTCGGCCGCGCGTGGACGTCGGTGAAGGCCGAGGAGAGATCCCCCGACGCCGTCGTCGACGCGCTACGGGCGGGCCGCTTCTATGCCTCGTCGGGTCCGGTCCTCGACGCCGTGCACCGTGACGGGTCGGCGGTCGAGGTCCACTGTTCTCCGTGCCGCGCGCTCGTCCTCCAGATGGAACGGGAGCGGGGCTGCAGCGTCGTCGCGGGCGATCGGGGGAGGCGGGACGGGCGGGTGCTCGAGACCGACGACGACGGGCTCATCACCCGCGCCGTCCTCGAGTCCACGTGGGAGGACCCGAGGTACGTGCGGCTCAAGGCGGTGGACGCTGCCGGCTGGGCCGCGTGGACGAACACGCTCTGACCGCGCCCACGTGCGTTGGCGTCGGTCAGCGCGAGAAGGGTGCCGCCGCGTCGGCGTCGACGCCGTAGCGGCGTATCGCCTCGCCCACGCGGGCCCGCTCGAGCGCACCCTGGTCGGCGAGCGACGAGAGGACCGCGACCACGACGTGTGAGGCGTCCACCTCGAAGTAGTGGCGCAGCGCGGCGCGCGCGTCCGAGCGGCCGAATCCATCGGTCCCGAGCGACGTGAACGGGCGACGGACCCATCGCGAGACCTGGTCGGGGACGGCCCGCATGTAGTCGGTCACCGCCACGACCGGGTCTGAGCCCGACCCCAGCACCTCGGTGACGTAGGGCGTCCTCGCCTCCGCCCCGGGGTGGAGGCGGTCCCACCGCTCGCAGTGCAGTGCGTCGGTCCGCAGCGCGGCCCACGACGTGGCCGACCACGCGTCGGCCGAGACACCCCACTCCTCGGCGAGCACGCGGCGTGCCTCCATGGCGACCTGCCACATCGGCCCCGAGAAGCAGATGGAAGCCCGCAGCGCCGACCCGTAGCCCTCGACCTCGGCAGGCCCCGCGTACCGGTAAATGCCCCGCAGGGTGCCCGAGCGGACGGCTTCGCCCTCGGGGCCCTCGGCGAGCGCCGGCATCGTGTAGTTCTCGTTGTACAGCGTGATGTACCAGAACCGGTCCTCGGGCTCCTCGCCCATCATGCGCCGGACCGCGTCGTCGACGACGAGCGCGACCTCATACGCGAAGGCCGGGTCGTAGACGACCGCGGCGGGGTTGGTCGAGGCGAGCAGCGGCGACTGGCCGTCGTCGTGCTGGAGCCCCTCCCCGAGGAGCGTCGTACGACCCGCGGTGCACCCCGCGAGGATCCCGCGCCCGCGCATGTCCCCGAGCGCCCAGAGGAGGTCGCCCACGCGCTGGAAGCCGAACATCGAGTAGAAGAGGAACACCGGGAGCATCGGTCGGCCCCAGGTCGCGTACGACGTCGCGAGCGCGGTGAACGCGGCGGTCGCCCCGGCCTCGGTGATGCCCTCCTGGAGCAGGTGGCCGGAGGCGCTCTCGGCGTACTTGAGCGGGAGGTCGGCGTCGACCGGGACGTACCGCTGGCCCCCGGGGGCGTAGATCTTCGCTTCGGCGATGATGGGCTCGAGCCCGAAGGTGCGGGCCTCGTCCGAGACGATGGG